>JAIRXT010000246.1 GCA_031268125.1 Treponema sp.
GTTAGTTTTTTTAGGGGGAGAAAAGACGCCCGAAGAATGTAACAGGGGGTGGCGGTGGAAAGAATCTGGGGTGGGGGCCCCGGATTTTTCCAGCCGACAGGACCCCCGGTGATTTTATAGGCGTCTTTTCCATCGAAAATTGAGCTTGTTCCAAAACTCGGTTAGTTTTGGACAAGCTCTTGTAAAAGTAAAATTGCTAATTCCCGGCCAGCTTCATTTTTCTGCGGGCCGGTGCTACAATATAAAAAAACGCGGGGAATTCCGCAGCGCCGGGGTATTATGACAAAAACCAAAGCAGATGAGGCAGATACGCCGGAAACGCAGGCAATAAAATACACCGGATCAAAACTTAAATTACTGCCGTATATACTCAGCCTTTCAAAAAAAGCATCCGGCGATTCAAAAAACGCCGCTGTTTTTGACGGATTTTCCGGTTCAACACGGGTCAGCCAGGCCTACGCGAAAACAGGGCACCGGGTTTACGCCAACGACATTGCGCCGTATGCCAAAATTTTTAATACCGCGTTTTTAATGAACAAAAAAGAACCGCAAAGCTATCAGCCTTTGATTGACCACCTTAATTCGCTTGAGCCGCGGGACGGCTGGTTTACCGGACATTACGGCGGGGACGGAGATTGCAAAATTTCAAACAACGGCGACGGGTTAAAAAAACCCTGGCAAAAAAAGAATACCCGCAGGCTGGACGCCGTCCGGGAAGAAATAGACAAACTGGCCCTTGACGAAGTTACCAAAGCTGTGGCCATTACCAGTTTAATGCTTGCGCTGGACCGTGTTGACAGCACCCTTGGACATTATGCGTCGTATTTAAACGAATGGTCGCCGCGATCGTATAACGACATGAAGTTACAGGTACCGGATTTGTGGATAAATGAAAAAGAGCATGTTGTGATGAACCTGGATATTTTTCAGGCCGTTGAAAAACTGCCAAACGACATAATCATTGCCTATCTGGATCCGCCTTACGGATCAAACAACGAAAAAATGCCGCCTTCCCGTGTCCGTTATGCGTCGTATTACCATATCTGGACAACAATCTGCCTGAACGACAAGCCGGAAATTTTTGGAAAGGCAAAAAGAAGGGCCGACACATCAGACATAACCGCCTGTTCCGTTTTTGAGGAATTCAGAAAAGGAGAAACCGGAAAATTTATCGCCATTGAAGCAATCGAAAAACTTATCAGGCAGACTCCCGCTCATTATATTATTTTATCGTATAGTTCCGGCGGCAGGGCGACGGCCCGTGAATTAAACGAAGTACTCAACGATTACGGCAGAATCATTGAAATAGAAACGATAAGCTACCGGAAAAACGCAATGTCGGCCATGAAACGGACTTCAAACTGGGCAAAAGAATCCGGCGAAGGCAATTTTGAGTATTTGTTCCTTATGGAAAAAAAACAGCCTTGAATACGGGAATAAATGAGACTGTTCCAAAATTTTAATTTTGGAACAGCAACCTTTAACTATCATCAGTTCGACACAATGGAAATTCAGAAATGTATGCCAAACCTTTGTAACACGGGGTGCCGGGGGAAAAAATCCACCGCCCTGCGCGGTGTTTTTGCCCCCGGCAGGACCCCTGAAACTTGCTTCCAGCATACATTTCTGCTATTGCCGTAGTTTTGGAACTGGCTCGAATGAGTGTTTTTTTAGCTTTGTCCTGCACCGTCCGGCGTATCAGGGACGGCAAGCGGTTCATAGCTTTCGCCCTTCCCCGGCAAAACCTTGCACCGGAAAACCTTCACAAACAAAGCGCCCCGGCGGCGCAGCTCCGCGGAAAGCGCCGCGGCATCCGTGCTTTCCGCGCTCATGGCGTAACCGCAGGACGCGGAAAGAAAGCGGGGAACCGGAATAATCCGGCAGGGAATATTCAGCTCTTTACAAAGAATTTCCGCATCCAGAGCGGCGCTTACCGTTTCAAAAGTAAAAAGCTGTTTCATTATCCGCCCATGTTTAAATTCGATCCAGCGCGGCCAGCGTCTGCGGATCGTCAATGTCGATCAGGGGGTTCTGCGGCGGCGGACAGGGAGTTTCCGTTAATTCCAGCCTGATAAGGTTTTCCTTGCGGCGGCCGATAACATTCCGCCCCCGTTCCCCCTGGGCCAGGTTGAGCAGTTCCTCCCGGAAGCTGCCGGAAAACAACACGGGGTTCCCCGGTTCTCCCCGGTAACAGGGCTGCACAATACAGCCGGGCCGGCGGGCCGCCGTAACGCGGCGTACCGCGGCGGCGTCAAGCAGGGGCTGGTCGCAGGGAAAAAAAAGATAGTATTCCTCTCCGCCGGATTCCCCGCCGGGTTCCCCGCTGCCCGCCGCCGTAAGCCCCAGGCGGATACTTTCCCGCTGGCCCAGTTCAGGATGTCCGTTGCGGACAGGGATAAGGGCCAGGCCCTCCGCCAGGGCAAGTACCGCGTCTTCGGCGGCGACAAAGAGGACCCGGTAAAAGCAATCCATGCAGGAGTCCGGGCCGCAGACCAGGTCCAGCGTATGCCGGGCCAGGGGTTTCCCGCGGAACGGGGCCAGGAGTTTATTTTCCGTCCCAAAGCGTTTTGAAAAACCCGATGCCATAAGGATGGCGTATATTCTGTCAGGCATAGCCGTAATCCTGTCTGCGGGGAACAGCCGGACCCGCAGGATTCCTGCGGCTGCTAAAAACCGGAACAAACGCGGTCATCCGCCATGCCCCGGTCAAAGATTTACCCATAAATCGCCGGGAACCGGGATCGTATCACCCGGCTGCAGACAGCCTCCGCCTTTTCCGCCAGGGCCTGTTCATCAATACCGGTTAAATGTCCGTCCCGGTACAGCACTTTTCCGTTGACCATGGTCAGCCATACCGGCCCCGTTACCCCCGTGTGGGCCAGCAGGTTCCGGGGATCGTGCAGGGCGCCGGAAAGCTCCAGGCCCCCGGTGTCCACCATAAATAAATCGGCCCCCTTGCCCGCTTCCAGCGACCCCAGTTCTTCACAGCCCAGAATCTTTGCCCCCCCGACGGTAGCCAGTTTGAACATCTCATAGGGGCTTGGGGCGCCTCCCCGTTCCTTGGCGTAATAACACTGCATCAAATAGGCTATCCGCAGGGAGTCGAGCAGGTTGGATGAATCGTTGGTGGCCGAACCGTCGCAGCCCAGGCCGATAGTTATACCGGCGCGGGTCATGGCGGGTATGTCGATGATCGGGCATCCCCCCAAAATTGCAGGAGTAGGGCAGTGGGCAAGGCCGGTCCCTGTTTGGGCCATCAGGCCGTATTCACCGGGGGTAATTTCCCAGCCGTGAGCAAGCCAAAGATCCGGCCCCAAAAAGCCAATATCCTGCGCCCAGGCAAGAGTCCGCTTCCCCCAGCGGCTTATCATAACACCGGTTTCCCCTTCCGCAAGGTGGGTATGCAGACGCACCCCCCGGTCCCGGGCCAGGGCGGCGGATTCAATAAAGGTATCGGGATAGCAGTTTACCGGCTGGCAGGGAGCCACCACGATCCGGCTCATGGCGAAGGGTTTGGGATCGTGGTACCGGCTGATCAGCCGGTCGCAGTCGTTGATAAATTCCGCGGTGGTTTCCCGCATTTCATCAGGAATGGTACTCCCCTCTTCCCGGGGCAGGGTATTGCAGCCGCGGCCGGCATGGTAACGGATTCCCAAAAGCGCCGCCGCTTCCATCTGGCGGTCCACCGGGCTTTTTCCGGTTTTTTTTGTGTAGCAATACTGATGATCAAAGGCGGTGGTACAGCCGTGCTTAATCAGGTCCGCCATAGCCGTCAGGGATGAATAATAAATTACCTCCGAATCAATTTCCGCAAAAATCCGGTAAATTTTATCCAGCCATTCCATCAGCGTAAGATTGGGATAATCAACGGTCAGCAGATTGCGTACAAAGGTCTGGAAAAAATGATGGTGGGTATTTACCATCCCCGGATATACCAGTTTCCCCCTTGCGTCGATAATATCCCGGTCCCCCGCCTCCGCAGCGGAGCTTGTCTCCGCACCGGAGCCCAGGGAAATAATTTTCCCGTCATCGATCAGAATATTTCCGTCATGGATTACCGTGTCCGCCTTATCGCAGGTAACAATTGCCCGGGCGTTACGGATAAGTATTCCCTTTCCCATATAAACCTCCACATTGGGTTGTTTCTTAAACAATAGGGCCATTACGGAACCATGTCAATTGCCATTCCCCGGACGTATGTTGACATCTTTTTGGCGGATCGGATAGAATTTCGCCGTCAGGAGGCGTTTCAATGAAAATAACGCTTATAATAGTTGCCGGAATTGTAATAGTTTCCGTAGTTCCTGTCGTTTTGTCCCATTTTAGCCATATCGCGAAATTAAAAAAAGACAGGGAGATAGAAAAACTAAAATATCAAAAAGAAATTGCAGAAATAGAGCTTGAAAAAGAAAAGACGCAATTAAAACTGTTGGAAGAAGAAAATAAAAAGCTGGATAGAATCATTTATGAAAAATGACGCGGTAAGCCTGCTTTCCGGTTGTACTTCCGGCGGGTGCGGCGCAAAAATCGGCCCCGGAGAATTGTCGGAACTGCTGGCCCGTATTCCGGTTAAAAAGGATCCCGCCCTGCTGGCGGGTTTTGACGGCCGCGATGACGCGGCGGTATACCGGATTGACGAAGGGCGGGCGCTTGTTTCCACGGTGGATTTTTTTTCCCCTATGGTGGAAGATCCGTTCCTGTTCGGGAAGATCGCCGCCGCCAATGCGCTAAGCGATATTTACGCTATGGGGGCAAGGCCGCTCTACGCGCTGAACCTTGTTTGTTTCCCCCAAAAACTGGACAGGCAAATTCTGGAGGCAATTCTGTCCGGCGGTGCGGAAAAGGCGCTGGAAGCGGACACGGTTATTGCCGGGGGCCATTCGATCTACGATCACGAACCCAAGTACGGCCTGGCGGTAACCGGCCTTGTTGATCCCCGGAATCTGATTCGCAACAACACCTGCCGGGAAGGGGACGCGCTGATTCTGACCAAGGCCCTGGGCGTGGGGCTGGTTATGGCGGGACTGCGGGCCGGTGAAGCGGCGGAAGACATGGTACATGCCGCCGCCGCTTCAATGGAGCGGCTTAACCGCTACGCCGCGGAGAAGTTTCCCCCCTTCAATGTTCACGCCTGTACCGATGTTACGGGTTTTGGGCTTGCCGTCCATGCGGCGGAAATGGCGGGGGAGAATTTCACCCTGGTTATTGCAGGAGATTCCCTGCCCCTGCTTAACGGGGCCCTGGGTTTTGCGGAAAACTACTACGCCACCGCCGCTGGCCAGCGGAACCGGAATTTTATGGAGGGCCGGGCAGATGTTTCCGGGATTGGAGCGGCCCTGGGGGAAATCGTCTTTGATCCCCAGACTTCCGGGGGATTGCTTATTTCAGCGGCCCCGGAAGATGCGGCGGCACTCTGCGGCGCTATCGCACAGGATGACCCGACCGCGGCCATTATCGGGGAAGTCCGCCGCAGGCAGGGCTGCGCCGTGATCGTGCGGTAAAATTGTGATATTGTATATTGACGCATCTTACGGATAGAGGAGTTATGCGATGGAAATAATCAACGTCCTTGGTAAGCCCTGCCCAATTCCGGTAATTGAGGCAAAAAAAGCCTTAAGAAAGGCCGCCCCCGGGGAAGGGGTGCAAGTTTTGGTGGATAACGATATAAGCCGCCAGAATCTGGAAAAAATGGCCCGGGGCCTGGGGTACACATCGGCCTTTGAGATCCGGGAAGATGGAAATATCCTGGTCAGCATCGGCGCTGCGGTTTTGCCGGCGGCAAAAACGGGAGCAGATTCCGCCCCGGCCGCCGTTCCGGCAGCGGAAGGCGGCCTTGTGGTGGCTATCGGGAAAAACACTATGGGCACGGGGAACGATGAATTGGGCGCCATCCTGATCAAGGGTTTTATCTATTCCCTTACCGAACTGGATACGCCCCCGGAAACCCTGCTTTTTTTCAACTCCGGGGTATACCTGAGTACCGAAGGTTCCAATGTGATTGAGGACCTTAAAACCCTGGAAAAAAAAGGAACCATTATCGCAAGCTGCGGTACCTGCCTTGATTTTTACAAGCGCAAGGATAAGCTGGCCGTGGGCAGCGTTACCAATATGTACGCCATTGCCTCCGCCCTGGCGGAAGCGGCAAAGTTGATAAATCTATAAAGCGGATGTATTGAAGTGGGCCGGTTTTTGCGTTATTTGTATATGTTTAAGCCCGGTGGAGGAGTTACCGGTCTGCGTTTTACATCCGGCGCGGGGAATTTTGCAGAGCGTCTGCGGTAATATGGGACACCAGGATCGGGAAATTCAAAAAGAATTAGAGAAGATCATTTTTACTGAAGATGTCCCCGCCGCATATCCGGAGATATTGGGTTTGGTTTTCCTGCGGTATATCTGCGCTGCCTTTGAAGAACACCAAATTGCCCTGCGCCCGGACACGAAAAGCCCCGGCGGCGCGCCGGAGTCAGGGGATTCTGGCCGGGAAACGGAAAACGACGGACGTTTTCCGGGGATTTTCTTTATCCCCGCCCGCTGGGACAGTATCTTTCCCCGTGATGTTCCGGCGCCCGATACCCCGGCGTTGTTCCGCAGCATTGCCGGGGTAATCCGGGCCATTGAACGGGAAAATCCCCTGCTGCGGGGCATGTTTCCCGAATCCTTAAAACGCTTTTCCGGCCGGTCCCTGCCGGTTTCCGCAGATGAAAACATTCTGTACCCGGCGGGGCAGTTTCTTGGGGATCTTTCCGCCCGGGAAACGGCCGGGGTTTTTAAATATCTGCTGGAAAAATTCGAAAAATCCTCCGAACCGGACCCCCTGAAAGACTGGAGAAGTTCTGCGGCACACAAGGACCGGTCCCGCAAAACCGGTAGTAATCTGGTTCCGCGCTGTCTTGCCGAACTTGCGGCCCACATGCTGGAACCCTACCAGGGCCGGTTTTACGATCCCTGCTGCGGTTCCGCCCCCTTCCTGGCGGGGGCCGCTGATTTTGTTACCAGCCGGCAGGGAAAACTTCCGGACCTTTCGTTTTACGCCCAGGAGTGCCACGCGGAATCCTGGCGTATTGCGGGTATGAATCTGATTGTCCGGGGTATTGATACCGCAGATATACTGTTGAACCCGGACGGCCCTTTGCAGCGGGATCGCTGCCGGGACCTGCGGTTTGATTTTATAACCGCCTGCCCGCCCCTTCAGGAAAATTCCTATTCATGGATACAGTACGTGCTGGACCGGCTTTCCCCCACGGGGCTTGGGGCCGTCGTGCTGCCAAAAAGTTCCCTTGTCTCGTCCAGGGAAGGGGACCGGGAAACCCGCCGGGCCCTGGTGGATGGGCGGCTGGTGGACTGTGTAGTAAACCTGCCGCCGCTTATCCCCGGTTTCCCAAGCCCCTGCCTCTGGTTTTTCTCCCGTGCCAAGGCCGGCCGGGGCCGCCGGGCCGATGAACTGCTCTTTATTGACGCCCGGCATCTGGGACGGGGCCAGAACCGCCGGCACTGGGAATTTTCCGGCGAGGATATCGGCCGTATTGCCCGGACTTATCATAACTGGCGTTTCCCCAAGGCTTCCCCCTACCGGGATATCCGGCAGTTTGCCGTTTCCGTACACATGGCCCAGGTCCGGGAAGAGCGGTACAATTTGAATCCCGCGCTTTACCTTGGCATTTCCGAAACCGGGGAGGATACCGGCCGGGGAACCCGTTTTGCCGCCCTGCGGGCCGAATTTGAGGACCTGCTCCGGGAAGAATCCCGGCTGAACCGGCAGTTGGTAGAAAATCTGCGGAAGATCAAATTCGAGGATTAGCATGAATTCCCGAATAGTATCGCTGCGCCTGGGGGAAATAATCCGGTTCTGTAACGAAAAGCGGATTAACCTGTCCCGGCGGCAGTGCGAACAGCAGTCCGGGGAATACCCCTATTACGGTCCCCAGGGAATCATCGCCCACATCAACACTTTTGCCTGCGAGGGGGAATATTTGCTGCTTGCCGAATCCCGGCCGCGTAATTCCTCTGCTGTGCAGGTTTTCCCGGTGAGCGGGCGCTTTTCCGCGAATACCCATGTTCATGTGCTGGCCTGCATCGAAGAAGTGGAACCCCGCTTTCTTGCCCGCCGTCTTGACGCCCTTCCCCGGGCGTTCCGTTCCCTGCGGCCGGGGGATATTGAAAATATTGAAATTTCCCTGCCCCCGCCGGAAGATCAGCGGCAGATTCTTGCCGCCGTTTTGGATATTGAAAGAAAAATAGTATTACTAAAAGGTCAAAACCGGCTCCTGGACGGAATGGCGCAGTCCCTGTTTGACCGCTGCTTCATGTTCGGCGGGGGAAAATTCCGCCCCCTGGGGGATTTTGTTATTTCCCGTACCGCAGCCCCGCCGGACCCCGGCCTTTACACGGGGACCGCCTTTCACAATCTGCTGCTTTACCCCAGAGAGGATCTGTCCCCTTTGTTTACCCGGACTCTGATCAAAAACCCCGATTTTCTTGCCCACGCAAAAAATTGCCTGGAATACCGGGGCGGCAGACGGCAGCTTAACGCGGAATTGCTTATGACCTTTGAGCTTAGCGGCCCTGTCCGCGGCGGGGCGTCTTTTCCCGCCGGCGCCTACCCGGAGTTCAACGCCTTCGCCCTTGGTGCAGAAAAAAAACTCGCCGCCAATAATACCGAGCTTAAACTGCTGGCGGATCTTGGGCAGAGTCTTTTCCCGCTGTAACCCCCGCTCTGCGCTAAACTTGACCCACAACATTCCTCCGGGGCCGGATACACGGCATGGGTCAAATTTAGCTTTATTGTGGGAAGAGATATGTACAAGGTGTTACATTTGCTGCACAGCACATTTGACCGCCCGATTCTCCACCGTTACGGCAAAAAACCGGGCCAAATTTAACACCCTGCAACGGGCCGGTTGATTTTTTGGAGGTGAGGGGAATTGAACCCCTGACCTTGTGAATGCCATTCACACGCTCTAGCCAACTGAGCTACACCCCCGGTCAAGGAATTTGAACTATACCCGAGGGGGCAACTTTTTGTCAAGCGCCCGCGTGGCCGTCCGGCAATTTTACTTTTACAAAATTTTCGATGGAAAAGACGCCTATAAAATCACCGGCTTTCCTGCCGGCTGGAAAAATCCGGGGCCCCCACCCCAGATTCTTTCCACTTTTCGCTTTCGCGAAACTGGACCCCCTGTTACATTCTTCGGGCGTCTTTTCTCCCCCTAAAAAAAGTAACCTTGCTTAAAAGGGGGTTAATCAAGGTAAAAAATGGTCAAATGGTGAACGGTAATTCCGGGTAATACCTGTGGGAACGTCGTCATGTGACCATTTTTTTGTTGGACAGGGGGTCTTTTTCGCTAAAAGTAAAATTGTTGATCCAGCAACAGCAATTCTCATTTTAACCATTCCAAAACGAAAAGGCGCCGGTAACATCTCCTTGGGGCCCTGTCAGGGGGAAAAACAGGGGCCCCTCCCCCTCGTTTTTCTGTTTTCGCTTTAGCGAAACTGACACCCCGCCCGGCTTTTGGCCTTTTCATCTCTTCCTAACGTGAGAATTGCTGGTTGTCTATGGGAATTCGAGGTAAAAAACTGCGGGGTCTATTACCCTTTTTTTATTCGAAGGGGGTCTAATACCCAAGAACCCGCTCACCGGTTCGCGGGGGAGCCTCTGGGGCGGTTCAATACCCTGCCAACGAAGGCGGGGTAGCAGACCCCCAGTATAAAATGAAAAAAGTCCGCAGGACTTTTTCTTCTCGAACGAAGATACCCTGACCGCTCTGCGGCGGGGTTCTTCATTGGCGTTACTCATTTCAACCGCCCTGAAGCTCCCCCGCGTAGCGGGTTCTTGGGTATTAGACCCCGCTGCGAATAAAAACTACAAAAATGTAGGATTATGAACAACTATTCTATCTTGTTCTTCTCAGGAGAGGAGAAAAACTTGGATACTTTGTGTCATTTTTTTACATGATGAATACCGGGCACGGACGCCATGAATAGCGAGGCGTACGCCCAAACACAACGGCGGTATGGTCTGTCACCGCCTCATTTCCGCCAAACCATGACTTTTTGCATGTCCCCCGTATGACTGTTTGACGCTACCCTTCTGCCAACGCCGTGAAATATGGCGGCGATTATACCAGCTTTACGGAGGCGTAAATGCTTATTGTGGACACAAAGCACGGGGCAATGGTCCTGGACTGGCGGGGTTACCACAAAATGGACAAGGAAAAACTCTACCGGCGGCTTTACGGGGCTTTCGCCAAAGGGCTTGAAAAGGCGGAGGGCGGCGCGGCAGAACCGCAGGGAGAAGACAACACACACAAGGAGGCCGGCAATGGCGGAACCGATAGGAGATGAATCGATCTTTGGTGGTGATCCACAAAGTATGATGAGAGGATAGAGACAACGGGGACACAAAAGAAATACTATGAAATTATGCTACTAACCATAGAAATCACATGCCCCCGTTGCCAGAGCCACAACATATCCCGAAACGGGAAAAAAAGCAACGGCAAACAAAATTACCTCTGCAAAGACTGCGGACGCCAGTTCATCAGCGACCACGAGATGACCTACCGGGGCTG
>JAIRXT010000003.1 GCA_031268125.1 Treponema sp.
ACCCGGGTGGAGTACGATATCGAGATGCTCACCGAGATGGGCTACTGTCCGGGCATAGAAAACTACTCCGCCCCCCTGGCGGGCCGGAACCCCGGCGATCCCCCGGACACCCTGATCGACTACCTGCCCAAGGGCGGGGGGGAAGGACAGGGGGGTCATCTGACCTTTATCGACGAGAGCCACGTAACCCTGCCCCAGATTGGGGCCATGTACGCCGGGGACCGGAGCCGCAAGCAAAGCCTGGTGGATTACGGGTTCCGCCTGCCCTGCGCCCTGGACAACCGGCCCCTGCGCTACGACGAGTTTGCGGGGCGCCTGGACCAGACGGTCTTTGTGTCCGCCACCCCCGGCACGGTGGAGACCGGCCAGTCCGCCCGGGTGGTCCAGCAGCTTATCCGGCCCACGGGCCTTTTGGACCCGGAAATAGAAGTGCGCCCCGCCGAGGGCCAAATGGAGGATATTTACGGCGAGGTACAGCAGCGGATCAAGAAGGGGGAACGTTCCCTGATCCTGACCCTGACCAAAAAAATGGCGGAAGACCTTTCGGACTACCTTTCCGGCCTGGGCCTCAAGGTCCGCTACATCCACAGCGAGGTGGAGACCATTGAACGGGTGGAGATACTGACCAGCCTGCGGACCGGGGACTTCGACATCCTGGTGGGGATAAACCTGCTGCGGGAAGGAATCGACCTGCCGGAGGTTTCGTTTATCGCCATCCTGGACGCGGACAAAATAGGATTCCTGCGATCCCTTACCAGCCTGGTCCAGATTATCGGCCGGGCGGCCCGGAACGCAGCGGGCAAGGTGATCATGTACGCCGACCGGATGAGCATCGCGATGGAAGCCGCCATCAAAGAAACCAACCGGCGGCGGGAAATCCAGACGGCCTACAACAAGGAACACGGCATTACCCCCACCACGGTAAAAAAGGCCATCGCCAACATCCTGGAACGGCACGGGGAGGAAGATCAGGACGCCGCCGCCGCTTCCATCGAGGTCCTCAAGCGGTCCTACAACGTGCTGATCCCCGTCCAGCGGACCAAGCTTATCAAGGCCCTGGAAAACGAGATGCTGGAACACGCCAAGAATCTGGAATTTGAAAAGGCCGCGGTGATCCGGGACGAGATCGAAAAGATCAAGGGCATCGGAACGGCCGGTAACGGAGAAACCGGGGGCAAAGAAGACGAAGGCGGCCCGCGGGAAGGCATCCGGCGGGGGAATGCAAAAAAACGGCGGACCCCGCAGCGGTAAACTAAACTTGACCCACAACGTTCTACCGGGGCCGGGTACACGATACGGGTCAAATTTAGCCTTATCGCAGGAAAGCCGGTGATTTTACCGGCGTCTTTTCCTTCGGAAAATTTTGTAAAAGTAAAAGCGCTGTTCAATTCCATCCGTTCTTTTCTTTCTTATGCTTTTTGCCGATAATAGGCCTATGAAACGGATTGCTGTTGCCCTTGCGGCGGGGTTTTTTGCCGCCGTCCTCTGCGGAGCCCAGAATTCCACGGCTGTGGACCTTTCCAACTATCACCAGGAAGGAATTGCGTCCTGGTACGGCATGGAATTTGACGGACGGCCAACGGCATCGGGGGAAATTTTCAATTCTTCCCTGTATACCGCCGCTCATCCTACCCTGCCCTTTGGAACCCAGCTTACAGTTACCAATCTGAACAACGGCAAAACGGTCAATGTACGGATAAATGACCGGGGACCTTTCGTTTCTTCACGGATCATCGATCTTTCCCAGGCGGCGGCCCAGTTGCTGGACATGGTGAGCAGCGGAACAGCCCCGGTACGGCTGGAGATTGCGGGAGGCGCCCAGGGAAACAGCGGAGTCTACCAGGCGGAAACCAATGCCGGGGCCGTATCCCAGGGGGGCTATGCCAGCGCCACTTCCCAAATTGTTTCACCCTACCCCGCGTTTCAAAACCCCGTATACCAGCCCCCCGCTCAAAACGAAACGGCCCAGGCGCCCCAGCAGCAGATTACCCAGTACTTCCAGCAGCCGTCCCAAAACCCGGTGGTAATCCAGCAACAACCCACGCAGCAACCGGTACAACAATGGCAGCAGCCGGCACAGCAGGTCTTGCCGGTCCAGCAGGTAATCCAGCCGGTTCAACCCATCATACAGCCCACAATAATGCCTCCGGTACCGGCCCAACCCGCAGCCCAGGAAGCGCAGACAAACCAGCAGGTTACGAATCCGGTTCAAACCACATCTTCCCCGCTTCAGATTAACATTCCTATCGAAGTCAAGCCGATAGTAAGCTCCGAACCCATTGTCATTCCGGTACCCAGAACCTCGGAACCGGCAGCCCCTGTCGCACCGGCGCCCGGTCCCGCGGCCCCTATCGTCCCCGCCATAGCGCCCGTTATGGCGGCCGCCCCTCCCGCGGCGGCGCCCGTCGTAAAGCCCAACACGATCTACCGGATCCAGGTCGGCTCCTTCAAAGAAGCCCGCAACGCCCTGGCCGCATTCGACCGGCTTAAAGGGGCGGGCTTTAGCCCGGTCTACGAGCGGAACGGCGAATATTTCCGGGTAGTCCTTGCCGGGGTCCCCTCAAACGAGGTAAACGGAATTCTGCAAAAAATCATAACCGCGGGTTTTGCGAATCCCCTGCTCCGGGAGGAGCGCTGAACCTACGGACGGCCCCAGCGTAAAACTATTCAGGAACGACCGGGAAGCCAGGTTTCTTGAACGGCCCAACCGTTTCCTCATCACCGCCGAAGCCGAAAATGCCGGGGGCGGAATGCTCAAAATCCCCTGCCACTGCCCCAACCCCGGCAGACTCATCGAATTTTTCGGATACCGGGGCAGTGATATTCCCGGAGCCGCCCTGATTCTGGAAGAACGGGAATCCGGCGCCAGGGCGAAAACCCGCTGGACCGCGGCGGGACTTTACTACCGGAACGCCGTAGTACCCCTCTTTTCCGCCCGGGCCAACAGGGCCGCTGAAAAACTGATCCTCCCGGCGATCATCCCCGGCGTCCGCAGCATACGGAGCGAATTTACGCTGGAAAACTCCCGCTTCGACTTCCTCTGCGTTGACCGCCGGGAAACCCGCCACCTGGTAGAAGTTAAAGCCTGCTCCCTGGTGGAACACGGCGTTGCCATGTTCCCCGACGCCCCCTCGGAACGGGCCCTGAAACACCTGGAAGAACTGGCGGCCCTTAGCAGCCAACCCCGGCAAAGCCGGGGAGGCTACGTATGCCACCTCATCTTCGTAATCGTCCACGGAGAGCCGAAATGTTTTATACCGAACCTCCATACGGACCCGGACTTTGCCGGGGCCCTGGGTATCTACGGCCGTGCGGCGGACCCCAGCCCTAAAAAGCAGACCCCCGGCGAAAACCAGGGCGGCCCGGTGCTGGTCCACGCCTGCCTGCTCCGCTGCGACTCGACCGGGACCGCATACCTGGCCCGGCCCCGCATCCCGGTGGATCTGGGCCACGGCAAACTTGCGGCCCGGGACAGCGGCAGTTACCTTCTGCTGCTGGAAATCCCCCAGGCCCAAAACATCGAAACCGGCGCCCTGGGAACCCTGCGTTTTGAATCCGGCTGGTATGTCTACGCCGGTTCCGCCCTGAAGAACCTGTCCAAACGCATAGCCCGCCACCTCCGCCGGGTCCGCAAAAAACAGCACTGGCACATCGACTACCTTGGCCCCCACGCGGCGCAGATCCGGGCCTACCCCGTTTGTTCTTACCGCAGCCTGGAATGTGAACTCGCCCAGGCCCTGGAAAAACTGGGGGGCCGGGGGATCCCCAGGTTCGGCTCCTCGGACTGCCGCTGCAAAAGCCACCTCTTCTACTTTCCGGACCCGCCCCTTAGGAACCCCGCCTTTATCGAGCTCCTTCTCCGCTTCCGCCATGTAACGGCCTTTGAAAAATAACCCGCTGCCCCCTGGATTCGGCGTCAGGAATTTGCTGCGCTACGCTTACCGGGTTCGTTCTGTAAAAAATTTATTTAGGGATGTCAATTTCAACCACCCTGCCGCCGCTTCTTTCCCAAAAAGCCGCGGGCCGCGGCGCCGATGCCGCGGAGCCAGAAGGGTTCCATCCGCCGGCGTACATCGTCCAGGGACCGGATAATCTCCAGATGCTGGGGGCAGTGGGCCTCGCATTTGCCGCATTTAACGCAGAGGCTGGGGCTGCTTGAACGCTCGGAGGTCAGGGCGGTACTGGTAACAAACTGCTGCATCCCCGCCACGTAACCCATAGCGTACATGGTGTTGTAGGCGGCAAAACAGCCGGGAATATTGACCCCCCGGGGACAGGGCATGCAGTAATTACAGCCCGTACAGCGGATCTTGTAGGAACGGTTCAGCAGTTCCAGAACCCGGCGGTACACCCCCATCTCCGCATCTCCCAGCATCCCCGGCAGGGCGGCGTCCGCCAGTTTCAAATTCTCCTCCAACTGGGACAATTCCCCCATACCGGACAGGAGCAGGGTTACTTCGCTCTGGTTCCATACCCAGTTAAGGCCCCAGGCGGCGGGGGATAAACCGGGATTGGCTTCCCGGAAAATCCGCCCCGCATCCGCAGGCAGCCCCCCCGCCAGCTTTCCCCCCAGCAGGGGTTCCATGATCATCACGGGCATCTTTGCCGCGGCAGCCCGGAGCCCCGTTACCCCGGCCTGAAAATTCTCATCCGAATAGTTGTACTGAATCTGGCAGAATTCCCAGTCATAAGCGGAGAGGATCTTCAAAAATTCATCCCTGCTGCCGTGGAAGGAAAACCCAATCTGCCGTATCTGGCCGCTTTTCTTTTTTTCGGCAATCCATTCTTCAATGCCCCAGGATTTCAGCTTATTCCACAGTTCCGCATCGGTAAGCATGTGCATCAGGTAATAATCGATATAACCGGTACGCAGGCGCGCCAGTTCCTGTTCAAAATACTTGTCAAAATCGGCCCGGCCCCGGAGCACGACTACTGGCAGCTTGGTTGCAATATAAACCCTGTCCCGGTTCCGGTGCTTCTCTAAAATGCCGCCCAAGGCATCCTCGCTGCCGGGGTAGATCCAGGCGGTATCGAAGTAGTTCACCCCCCCCTCGATAGAACGCAGAACCAGTTCCTCAGTCTTTTTTATGTCGATAGCGCCCAACAGCCTGGGAAAACGCATACAGCCCAAGCCCAGGATCGAAAGTTTATTCCCCGTCCGATGATCCACTCTGTATTGCACAAGCAGCCCCCTTTCCACAGTATACATACATTCATCCATTCTGATAGGGTATATTAGTACCTTGTAAACACTAAATGAAGCAGAATAATGTTTGCCCTCTGGGGCGGGGTTTTGCCCCGGATGTTACATTGCTGCAATTTAGTGTTTACAGGGTACTAGCCGTGATTCCAAAAAAATTCTAAGGAGATAACCATGAAAACAGCCTTGAAGATCGAAGGAATGTCCTGCGAACACTGCGTACAGCATGTAAAGGAGGCCCTGGAAGGCATCGGCGGGGTCAAATCCGCCAAGGTCAGCCTGAAAAAGAACGGCGCCGAGGTAAACCATGCCGAAACCGTTACCCTTGCGATGATGGAAAAGGCGGTGGAGGAAGCGGGTTACAAGGTCGTCGCCTAGGCACTGTTCAAGCCGTGGGTATTCCAGTTTCATACCCCTACATGTACCCTAAACTTGACCCGCAACATTCCACCGGGGCCGGGAAATTGCCAGAAAAATGCTGGGGGCGGAAGAACTAAATCGGCTGCGGGTCTTGTTAAACCGGGCATTTTCCGGCAGGGGGAATGCGGTCAATGGGGCGCAGATGGTTTGGCGGGAACACTATATCTATGACCGGAACGGGAACCGGGCGGGCAAGACGACTCCCTGGGGGACGATAACCTACGGGTATGATGCGGAGAACCGGCTGATACAGAAGGGGGATATTAAGTTAAGTTATGATAAAGACGGCAATCTGTTGAGCGAGGAAGGTTTACGGCGTAAGGCGGCCTATGGATATAACGGGCAGAACCGGATGATATATTCGGAAATAACGAATCTGGTAGAACAGAGCCGTATAAGGAGCCGGTATGAATATGACGCCTTGGGGAGGCGGACCATCGTGGAGGATGAGGGCGGCAGCCCGGTACGGACCTTATATGACGGGGTAAGTTTTGAAGTGGTCCGGTCAGGGGTTATATTTAACGATGGGCAGTTTACGACGCGGTACAGTTCGGGGATACAGTGGGATACGAACCGGGGGACAGAGGGGAGCCGGTACCGGTGGGTAAGTGAAGGGGAAGCCGGAATACGGACGCGGAGCACGGGGGAAGGGTCTACCACGACGGCCCGGTATGTGGGGATAAGTGTAATCCTGTATGGGAAGGGGGAAGCGGTAGGGATAAGCCGGGGTGCGAGCGTAGAAACCCGCGGGGGACCGGTGTATCTGGGGAAGGACGTTCTCGGGAGTGTACGGACGACGACGGGGGAATATGGGGACCTGGAGGGGCGGTACGAGTACGATGCCTTTGGGCTTTTGTATAAAGGGGATCTGAATAATGGGATGAACCTGGGGTACACGGGGAAGCCCTACGACACGACGACAGGGCTGTACAACTACGGATACCGCGACTACCAGCCGGAGCTTGCCCGCTTTACGACTATAGACCCCGTCCGGGACGGGAACAACTGGTTTACCTATGTGAATAATGACCCCGTGAACTGGAGGGATCCCTGGGGGCTGGAGTGTTCAGCAAGCGATGAGAAAAAGCTAACCTATAGAATTAATGATAATGGTACGGTAAGTTTGCTTAACACATCTGAAGTTGAAGTTGGTTGGCTTGGTGTTACCTATTATGAAACTAAAAAAGCAACCAACAATTTTGGAAATATAACTATTAGTGCAGAATTTGAAATGAAATATGAAGACAAAGGTTCGGGATATACTGATTTTAATTTTGTTCAAAATGTTCGTTCAACTGGTGTTATTCAAAAAATAGACATAAGTGAAGAAGATGCTTTGTATAATACAAAAGAATTAACAGAAATATATAAATCCAGAGGATATGTTTCGATCGGCGCATTTTTTTATGATAGACCTAGTCGAACCGATGTAACAGTACCATTTCAGTGGGAAGCAGAAACATCTATTGTCGGAAAAAATGAATCAGGGCGATATGAAATATTGGCCACAGTATCATGGGGCTTTACGTATAACTCTATCACACAATCATCTCCAATGAGAATTCCAGTTGCGATTGGCGATCCTTCTGAATTTCAACAGAATGCCGTTAATGGTCTTAATCAATGAAAAAAAATATAATAATATTATTTTTATTTTGCTTTACATACCCTGGATTTTCCTCATCTATCGAAGTTAATTATTTTGGTGATATTGACAGGCCGTTTCCAAAATTAACAATTATTGAAGGTGCTGAATACGATGCCAATTTGGATTTCGAAAGAAAGCAGGGGTTTGAATTGACAGTTGTAATTCAAGAGGTTCAGTATAACAGAATTATGGATAATATTATAAATTTTTCCAATATACTATTACCCTTGTCAAAGAATTATTTTGTTTGTACAACCACAGATAAGACGTATTACTTTCTTGATTTTGAAAATGTGTTGAATATTCTAGTTTCTACAGTTGCAATAATCGATAATCAAAAAGTTATTAGTCATTTAACCAATTATATACACCAGGTAGAAATTCTTTACATTCGCTTTACGCCATCTGTGACGCAACGGTGCCTGGGTAACGCAGAGGTGCCTGGCACCATGTGCGTACCACTTAGGCAAAAAGAGTGTAAATTGGGGACATGTGAAGAGAATTTATTGACTTCAGCAAGCTGTTGGACCTTCTGCCAGAAGGCTGGGAACATAAGGCTAAGGAGTTAGGGGCCTTTCAACGGGCACGGGAGATAAAAACCACTGAAGATTTGCTACGGCTGATACTCCGGTTATCCTTACGGGTAACGTAAAGGTGCCTGGCACCAAATTTTAGGCGGGGGGGGGGGGGGGGGGGTAAGGTCCCGGGGTAAGTTTTGAAGTTTTAGGGGCAGGGGCGACGTTTAACGACGGGAGTTTTACGACGCGGAACAGCCAAGGGCCCATGGCGACGAGTAATCCGAGTACGGAGGGGAGCCGGTACCGGTGGGTAAGTGAGGGGGAAAACGGTATACGGACGCGGAGCACCGGGGAATATAATACGATAACGGTGCGGTATGAGGGGATAAGTGTAACGCTGTACGGGAATGGTGAACCGGTGGCGGTGAGCCGGAGTGCAAGCGAGGGGAGCCGAGAGGGGCCGGCATATTTAGGGAAAGACATTTTAGGAAGCATAAAAACAACAACCAATGAATACCGGTCCTTGGAGGACCGGTACGAGTATGACGCCTTTGGTAGACCTTATACGGGTGATTTAACTAGGGGATGAACCTGGGGTATACGGGTAAGCCCTATGATACGGTTACGGGGCTATATAACTACGGGTATAGGGACTATAAGCCGGAAACGGCGCGGTTCACGACCATAGACCCGATTAGGGACGGGAGCAACTG
>JAIRXT010000021.1 GCA_031268125.1 Treponema sp.
GCGGCCGGGTAAGGGCCGCCCTGTTTTAACGCGACAGCGGCGTCAGCATAAGGAGCCGGAAAATTCCGGCGGGTTTGGGCTCCGGTTTTTCCGGCGGTTCCGGGATTTCGGGCTCCTGCATTGCCGCCTCAACGGCGGTCAGGAAGGGGATCCATTTTTCCCGGAAGACCGCCTGTATTTTACGGCGGGTAGAAAGCACCTTGGCGGCGTAGTCCAGAGTTTGCCGGGGGGTCCCCACCGCGTGAACCCGGACAGACCCGGCGTTGTACATCGCCAGGGCGGCAATTTCCGAATTTCCCGCGTCAAGGCAAAAACGCAGATGGGCCATGCCGTAATACACGTTTTTCCGGGGATCATAATAATCCGCCTCACTCAAATTGGGAAACGAATTACTGTTCAACTGGAACAGCCCCCGGTCTATGCTGCCGTCCCGGTTCCGGAGGTTCAGCGCCCGGCTGTTGTAGCGGCTTTCCACCCAGCACAGGGCAAAGGCCAGGCCGGGGGAAATCGCAAAGCGCTCGGATTCTTCCAGAATAATTCCGGCGGTATCCGGGGAACCGCAGATCATGGCAAAGAATTCGATCACCCCGTCCCGAAAGCGGGGATCCCGGTAATACTCCGTTATTTCATCGGTCAGAATCTCCGGTTCCAGAAGAAACGCGGAGGAAATTTCCACGGAGGGAATGATAACCTCAGGCGGAGGGGCGGCTTCGGGCAATTCCTGCGGAAGAAACAAAACCTGCGAGGCCGCATAGGCCCCGACATTTATTGCCGTCAGAGCGGCCAGGAAAAAAGGAAGCAGATACCAGCCCCCCATCCGCAGAACCGGGGAGGAACATTCCGCCGCCGGCCGCCGCCAGGCTTTTAAGCGTTCCGGGCGGGCGCGGACAAGGCGCGGATGTTCCGGCAAAAAATCCAGGCCGGGCGGAGAACTTAAAGATAAAATCCGGCGGGCAAACAGCGTCTGACCGGGATTAAAACAGTAATTGTAAAAATCAAGCACTACGTACTCCAGTTATGGTCCGGACCCTGATAATTCCTTCTACATTTTGCAGTTTTTCCAAAAGGGCGGCAGGAATCTGCTGCTCCGTATCAATGATGTTGTAGGCATATTCGTCCTTGTGGTGGTTTATCAGGTCCGTAATATTTATATTTTGTCCGGCCAGCATGGTGGTAATTTGTCCCACCATGTTAGGGACATTCCGGTTCACCACCAGGAGCCGGTAAGGGGCCCGCTGGTCCAGACGGCACCGGGGAAAATTCACCGAATTATTTATCCTTCCGGATTCAAGAAAATCCATAAGCTGCCGCACCGCCATGACGGCGCAGTTATCCTCCGCCTCCGGGGTACTGGCTCCCAAGTGGGGAATACAAACGGCGCCGGGGCAGGCAAGAAGTTCCGCCGAGGGAAAATCCGTAACGTAACAGGCAATGCGGCCCGACATAAGGGCGGCAATAATATCAGCCTCGTTTACCAAACCCCCCCGGGCCAGATTGATGATCCTGGCGCCCTTTTTCATGAATCGCAGTTTTTCTATATTCAAAAATCCCCTGGTGGTGTCCGTCAGGGGAACGTGGATCGTAAGGTAGTCCGATTTCCCCAAAAGCCCTTCCAGAGTTTCCGCCCGAATCACCTGGCGGGAAAGGCTCCAGGCCGCATCAACGGAGATATAGGGATCGTAGCCGATAACCTTCATGCCCAGGGCAACCGCGTCGTTGGCCGCCAGGGCGCCTATGGCCCCCAGCCCCACGACCCCCAGGGTCTTACCCCGGATTTCCGGCCCTTCAAACCGGGATTTTTCCTTTTCCACCAGTTCCGGCACCTCGTCCGCCCGGTCCGCGATACCGGCGCTCCAGCCCGCTCCCCCCAGAATATTCCGGGAAGACAGGAACAGGGCGGCCAAGACCAGCTCTTTGACGGCGTTGGCGTTCCCGCCGGGGGTATTGAACACCACGATACCCCGGTCGCTGCAGGGGCCAACGGGAATATTGTTGTACCCGGCCCCGGCCCTGGCTATGGCCTTTACCGAATCGGGAATGGCCGCGCCGTGAAGATCGGCGCTTCTTACCAGAATGGCATCCGGGTGAAGAATCTCGCTGGCAACTTCATAATTATCCCGGGGGAAAAGTTCCAGGCCCAAGGGCGAAATCTTGTTGAACGTCTGAATTTTGAACATAATAATACTCCTTTTATATTGGCATAAATACCGGGCAAAGTTAGGCTTTTAATACCCAAAATAGGGCTAAAAAACGTATTTAGCCGGGCTTTTTCACCAGATTTTTTAAAATTCGCCACACGCCGCAGCGTGCGGCTCCCGGAACAAAAACCCGTCTACAGGGTTTGCTCGAATTTTTTCATAAAATCGACAAGGGCCCTAACGCCCTCCAGGGGCATGGAATTGTAGATGCTGGCCCGCATCCCCCCCACCAGCCGGTGCCCCGCCAGGTTTACCAGGGCGGCGGCGGCGGCTTCCTTTACAAAGCGGGCCTCAACAGCCTTCCGCTGTGCCGGGTCCCCCTTGGGTATAAAGGGAATGTTCATGATGCTCCGGGAAGATCGTTCCACGGGGGAATAAAAATGGCGGGAATCGTCCAGGTAGTTGTAGAAGAATTCCGCCTTTTCCCGGTTCAGGGCGGCTATTGCTTCCACACCCCCCAGTTCCTTGAGCCACTCCAGCACCAGACCGATGATGTAGATCCCGTAGCAGGGGGGGGTATTGTACAGGGAACCTTCCTCCGCGTGGATGTCGTAACGGAGCATCGCCGGGGTCCAGGAGGGGGCGCGGCCGATAAGGTCTTCCCGGATGATAACCACGGTAGTCCCTGCGGGCCCCAGGTTTTTCTGCGCCCCGGCGTAGAGGATGCCGAATTTCGACACATCCAGAGGTTCCGACAGGATACAGCTTGAAATATCCGCCGCCAGGGGCACGGCGCCGGTCTCCGGTATCGCCGCCCACCGGGTTCCTACGATGGTGTTGTTCAGCGTGATATGATAATACGCATCGGCGGGGTCCGGGGGCGGGGCGGCGGGGATATAGGTATAACTTTTACCGGCGGAACCGGCGCGGATCACCGGCTCCAGGTACTTGGCGGCTTCGGCGGCGGCCTTTTTCGCCCAGATTCCCGTCTCGATATAGGCGGCCGTCTTCCGGGGGCTCCCCGGCTCCCCGGCTCCCAGGTTGAGGGGTACCATCGAAAACTGCAGGGATGCCCCCCCCTGCAAAAACAGGACCTTGTAGTTGGGGGGAATACCCATAAGCTCCCGGAGCAGGGCTTCGGCCCCCTCAATGATGGGCTTAAAGGCGGCGGACCGGTGGCTCATCTCCATTACCGACTGGCCCGATCCGTTGGCGTCGGTCATCTCCCGGGCGGCCCGTTCCAGTACCGGCAGGGGCAGGACCGAAGGGCCGGGAGAAAAATTGTACACACGCATAGAATCCTCCTACAATCTTAATTTCCCGGCGCCTTATTCCGGCCCGGGGTTACATCCGTATAGCCAGCGCCCGCAGTTCTTCCTCCAGGTACACATTACGGACGGCTACCTGGGGCGGCAGCATAAGGGCCACCGGGGCAAAATTGAGGATCCCCCGGATACCCGCGGCGGCCAGTTTTTCCGCCGCCGCCTGGGCGGCCTCCGCAGGCACGCAGAGCAGGGCAATCTCAATGCCGAAGCGGGCAATCACCTCTCCCAGTTTGTAGGCCGGGTACAGGGGCGCCGGGGATTTGAGTATCTCCACCCGGTTCACACTGATATCGAAACCCGCGGTCAACTCAAATTCCGGCGAACTGCCGGCCGGCCCGCCGGAGTTCAGGTAAGCGGAACCCAGCCGGCCAAGCCCCACCACGCAGTAACGCCGCCGCTTGTCCAAAGACAGGGCCCGGCGGATAAGGGGAACCAGACAGGCCGGGGCATAACCGTTGACGGACCCCAGCCGCCGTTCATCCGGGGGCCCGCCGGCAAAGCTCTCCAGGTAGGAAATATCCCGCCTCACCGTATTGCTGGACCAGCCCGTAAGTTCCTCAATCCGGGCGGAACTTAGGTGTTCACTACCGGCGCCCTCCAAAATCCGCATCAACTGAAGAAGCCGCTCCCTGGTTACGGCGGGAATCTGTTCCAAAATGCTGTCCTTTCCGCGGTCCAAGGCCGCCCATCTGTGAAATATTTCACAATGACCATAGCTGAATTGCGAAACAGGGTCAAGGCCCAGGGGAATTTTTGCGGCAGCAAAAAATGCGCGCTAAAATATACATGCCGGACCCCGTAAAACACGGCGGCCCCCGTGCCGATACTAAGAACATGAAGACCCCTTCCCCCGCCGTTCCCTTTGCGGGGGCTATAATCTTCCTGCTCCTCTCCCCTCCCCTGGATGCCTACTACGTCCAGTACAAGGAGCAGTACTACCGCCTTTACCACCTCCACTACATC
>JAIRXT010000035.1 GCA_031268125.1 Treponema sp.
TCTTTGGCGACAATCTTTTCCAGGGCGTCCCCCTTGCTGCGGACCGCGTCCATGCAGGACCGTATCTTCTGGCAGTAAGCCTTGGCCTGGACAAAAATATCCTCAATTCCCTGGGCCTCGGCAAGGGCGGCTTCCAGTTTAGCGGTCTCGTCAAAAAGTTCGGCGGCCAGGTCCGCAATCCGCTTGGCCCGTTTGGACTGGGCAGTGTTGTTGGCCCCAATCCCGGCCAGGGCCGCGGCGTCCTGGGCCAGCGATGCGGCATAGGAGGTAACCGCGGGGAAAATATAGCGGCGGGCCAGGTCGATGGTTACCCCCGCTTCGATATTCACCTGCTTGGAGTACTTTTCCAGGTAGATGTGATACCGGCTTTCCAGTTCCTCCTTGGTAAGTACCTTGTGAGTCTCAAACAGGGACACGGTTTCGCTGCGAATAAGGACCTGCAGGGCATCCACCGCGTTCCGCACGTTGGGGAGCCCCCGGCGTTCAGCCTCCAGGACCCATTCATCGGAATAGTTGTTCCCGTTGAACACCACCCGCCGGTGTTTGGAGTAGGATTCCCTGATAATACTTTGGATGATTTCCTGCTTGTTGGAAGCCCCCTCCATTTTTTCGGCAAATTCCGAAAGAACCTGGGCCACCGCCACGTTAAGAAAGGTATTAGGGGTGGCGATGGACTGGGAAGAACCGACCATGCGGAATTCAAATTTGTTCCCCGTAAACGCGAAGGGACTGGTACGGTTCCGGTCGGACACGTCTTTGGGCAGGGCGGGCAGGCTGGTAACGCCGATCTTGATGGTGGCGCCGCTTTCGGTCCTGGCCCCGCTCTTGCCTTCGGCGATATTTTCCAGAATTTCCGTCAGGGGGCCGCCGAAGAAGATCGAGATGATCGCCGGGGGGGCCTCGTTGGCGCCCAGCCGGTGCTCGTTGGCGCTGGTGGCCGCGGAGGAGCGGATAAGCAGGGCATAGCGGTCCACCGCCTCCACCACCGCTGCGGCAAAGAGCAGGAACCGGGCGTTGGACGCGGGATCGTCCCCCGGCTCAAAGAGGTTAAGGCCGTCGTCGGTGGCCATAGACCAGTTGTTGTGCTTCCCGGAGCCGTTGACCCCGGCAAAGGGTTTTTCGTGGAGCAGCCCCTCCAGGCCGTGGCGGCGGGCCACACTCTGGATTGTCTCCATGACCAGTTGGTTCCCGTCCACCGCGGCGGTACTGTTGGCGTAGATCGGGGCAATCTCGAACTGGTTGGGGGCTACCTCGTTATGCTGGGTCTTGGCGGGGATTCCCACCTTCCACAACTCGTGGTTCAGTTCCCGCATAAAGTCCGCAACCTGTTCTTTTATGGCCCCAAAGTAGTGGTCCTCCAGTTCCTGCCCCTTGGCGGGGAGGGCCCCAAAGACCGTGCGCCCGGTGAGGATCAGATCGGGCCGCTTATCGTAAAAATCCTTGTTTACCAGGAAATATTCCTGCTCCGGCCCCACGGTGGTAATGACCCGCTTGCTGGTACCGTTCCCCAGGGCCCGGAGTACCCGGAGCGCCTGTCTGGAAAGGGCGTCAATGGATTTAAGCAGGGGAACCTTCTTGTCCAGGGCCTGCCCGTAGTAGCTGATAAACGCCGTGGGGATACACAGGGTGGTCCCCGTCTTGTCCTGCTTGAGGAAGGCCGGACTGGTTACGTCCCAGGCGGTATAGCCCCGGGCCTCAAAGGTGGCCCGCAGGCCCCCGGAGGGGAACGAAGACGCATCGGGTTCCCCCTTAATCAGCTCCTTTCCCGAAAACTCCAGCAGTACCCCCCCGTCCCCGGTGGGAGAAATAAAGGCATCGTGCTTTTCCGCGGTAAGCCCCGTAAGGGGGAGGAACCAGTGGGTGTAATGGCTTGCCCCTTTCCCGACAGCCCAATCCCGCATGGAAGCGGCCACCACCTCCGCCACTTCCAGGGTCAGTTCCTTTTCCCCGGCCTGAACCGCCAGAATCTCTTTGTAGATGTTTTTCGGAAGCTTTTCCCGCATCACCGCGTTGGAAAAGCAATTCGAACCGTACAATTCCGCTATGGGGAACCGGGCAAAATCCGTCCCCCCGCAGCAATCACCGTGATTCATACAACCTCCAAACTGGACAACAAATTGCCGGGCCGTTTTATCCGATAGCCGCGGCGCCGGTTTCCCCGGTCCTGATGCGGATAGTCTCCTCGATGGGCAGAATAAATATCTTCCCGTCTCCAATCTCCCCGCTCCGGGCCCCCCGGATGATGGCGTCAACCGTGGGCTTAACAAAATTGTCGTTGACGGCAATCTCGACACGGACCTTTTTAAGAAGGTTCACCTCCATCTCTACACCCCGGAACTGCTCAGTGTAACCCTTCTGCTGGCCGCAGCCCAAGGCGTTGGTTACCGACATCTTGAATACATCCGCCCGGTAGAGTTCCTGCTTAACATCGTTCAATACGTGGGGCTGCATATAGGCGATAATCAGTTTCATCTCCCGCCTCCTTACATATTGCTGAAGATCTGGAAGCCCGAATAGGCTTCCGCCTTGTGTTCGGACAGGTCAAGGCCTATCATCTCTTCCCGGGGATTTACCCGCAGGCCCGCAACCGCCCGGATAACCAGGAACAGTACCAGACTGGTCAGGGCCGCCCAGCTCCCCACCGCCAGGACCCCCGCCGCCTGCCTGCCCAACTGGGCGAATCCGCCGCCGTGGAGCAAGCCCAGCACGCCGTCCGCCGGGGCATTGGCCCAGATGCCCACCGCCAGGGTACCGAAGATACCGCAGACACAGTGGACCGATACCGCCCCCACCGGATCGTCAATCTTGAGAACCTTGTCGATAAACTCGACGGCAAGGATCACCAGGACCCCCGCAATAAAACCAATAACGATGGAAGCGCCGGGGGATACCACCGCGCAGGATGCGGTAATCCCCACAAGACCGGCCAAAAGGCCGTTCAACGTCATCGAAGCATCGGGCTTTTTGAACCAGAACCAGGAGAAGACAAGGGCGCTCACCGCGCCGGAAGAAGCCGACAGGGTGGTGGTTACGCAGACCCGGGCGATGTTAAGGCCGCTCCATATCCCCCCTTCCCCCACGGTGGCTATGCCGGTAGAAGCGCCGTTAAAGCCGAACCAGCCGAAGAAGAGCAGCAGAACCCCCAGCGCGGCGTAGGGGATGTTGTGGCCCGGAAAGGCCCTGGCCGTTACCTTGCCGTCCGCCCCCCTGGTGTACTTCCCCAGCCGGGGACCCACCACAACGGCGCCCATCAGCGCCGCCCAGCCCCCCACGGAGTGGACCACCGTGGAACCGGCAAAGTCGTGGAAACCCAGCCGGGCAAGCCAGCCGCCGCCGCTCCAGACCCAGTGGCCCGAAACAGGGTAGATAAACGCGGAGATAAAGCAGGTGTAGATCAGGTAGGACTTAAACTGGGTCCGCTCCGCCATCGCCCCGGACACAATCGTGGCCGATGTGGCGGCAAAAACCACCTGGAAGAACCAGGTTTTGTAGAAATTACCGGTATCAACGTTCACTTCCATAGGGCTGTGGAAAAACTGATCAACACCGATAAGACCCAGAGCATCCTTCCCGT
Source organism: Treponema sp. (assembly GCA_031268125.1). Lineage (GTDB taxonomy): Bacteria > Spirochaetota > Spirochaetia > Treponematales > Breznakiellaceae > JAISFT01. The sequence goes on from JAIRXT010000035.1 coordinate 3,575, forward strand.
ACATAAACCCCCAGCCCAAGGCCCAGTACACAATAGCGCCAAAGCAGAAGTCCATCACATTCTTCATGGTGATGTTGACGGCGTTTTTCGCCCGGGTCAGGCCGGTCTCCACCAGGGCAAAGCCCGCCTGCATGATAAACACCAGGATGGCCCCGACAAAAAGCCACATCACGTCCAGGGAAAATCCCAGAGTCTCCACAGTCTCCTGGGCAAAAAGGGAAATCCCTACGCACAGCAGCAGAATCACCGTAATACCGGTTTTCTTTCGCATGTTTCCGTCCTCTTTGCTGGGCCGGCACAGCGGTCCGCAGCCTTAATAAAGCAAGAATCATGCCAAGAACCGGTACAGGACAGAAAAAATATCCAAAAATCCGCTTTTTTTACCGGTAAAAGTGTTTTTTTAATATATAGGGGGGAAGCCTCCCCCCTGGGGCGCACAGGGTTGCGCCCCACCCCCCTCTGCGGGGGCGGCATGGGCCCCTTCCTGCCCCCGCAACGCCCCCATTATTCCTACACAAATGTAGCTTTGTCGGCCCAATCCTACATTTAGGTTGGTTCCCGGTCTAATTCTAAATGACGCAGAATAATGTCGCCCTCTGGGGCAAATCCCCGCCCCAGGTGGTTACATTGCTGCAATGTAGTGTTTACAGGGTTAGGAGGCGATCCTTGAGGCCCCGGAGTTCCCCGGGGCTCAAACCCAGGCCCAGCAGGTACGGTTCCGCCCCGGCATAGGTCCCTTTCAAGTAGTCCAAAAAATCCCGCATAAAGGCCGGGTCCGATCGGAAGATGTGTTCAGGGAAAAAAACGCCGGCCTTCCGGCCCTTTTCCGCCATAACGTCAAAAAAAGGCCGCATCCGTTCATAGGTAAGGGCATAATCGGCAATAATATCCTCGTCGGCGACACCGCAGAGATTCAGCAGCAGGGCCGCCGTAACCCCCGTCCGGTCTTTCCCGGCGGTACAGTGGAAGACCGCCCCCCGTTCTCCGGCCCCCGCAAAGATCCGGAAGATCCGGCTGATCTGCGGCCCGGCATCCGGCAGCAGCGATTTATACATCTCCGGCAGGCTGTGGATCCGGGGCGGGCCGCCGGGTTCGGAATTAATACCGTCCAGCAGCGGGACATGGTGGTAGTCAAAACCCGGATAATCGCGCAGGGGATTGGGGGCCTGGTCCAGTTCTTCGGCGGAACGCAGATCGATGACGATGGAAACGCCCAGGGTTCCTATGCGGACAATATCGGCGGGGCTAAGTTTGGAAAGGTCGTCGGAACGGAAGACCCGGTCATAGCGGATCTTCGCGGCCCCCTCCCCCGTATAACCCCCCAGATCCCGGAAATTCAGGCAGCCCTCTAGGGGAATCAGGCGGGGACCGGCACTTGTTTCATGTTTCATATCCCTGATTATACGCCAAATCTTGCCCTCAACATACCACTAAACTTGACCCACAATTTAGCCCGGTTTTTTGCTCTATACGGCGAAGAACCGGGCGGTCAAATGCGCTGTGGAGCAAATGTAACACCTTGTACATATCTCTTCCCCACAATCAAGCTAAATTTGACCCGTGTCGTGTATCCGGGGCCGGGAAAAGGGCCGGAAAAATATATGGAATTCCCCGCCGGAGCGTATGAAAATAGCGAAGGCGGATTCTACATGCGTTTTTCCGGCAATTTCCCGGCCCCGGTGGAACGTTGTGGGTCAAGTTTAGTGCAAAAACCAAGGGGGAAGCGGCCGGTCCCGCTTCCCGCAGGCTATTTTTTTTCCGCAGTCAGCGCGCCCAGATCCTTCAGAACGTCCTCCAGCGCCGGGTAGAGTTTTTCTATGACCTTGGCGCTCAAGGCTTTGTACAGTTCGTGGTTTTCCTGATTCGGCAAAAACCGGTCGTAGTTTTTACCCATACCGTCTATCGCGCTGTTCAGATCAGGATAAAGCCCCGCGCCCGCTGCGCCGCACATCGCCGCGCCAAGGGAGCAGTTCTCCGATTCCCGGGTCCGGTTTACCGGCACGTTAAAGACATCGGAAATTATCTGGGCGGTAAAGTTGCTCTTACTGCCGCCGCCGCCAATGTAAAGCTCGTTGATAGGCAGATCCAGATAGCCGGTCATTTTTTCCGTGCCAAGTTTGATCTGGATTATGATGCCCTCCACCAGAGAACGGAACATGTGGCCCCGCTGATGCCGGTCGTCAAAGCCCAGGTATATTCCTTTGCCGCTGGGATGCACTGCCGAAGGCGACCAGTCCGGCAGGACAACAAGGCCTTCGGAACCCGCGGGGATTGCCTCCGCTTCCCGGTCCAGCAGGGCCTCCACCGAAACCCCCGCTTCCCTGGCGGCGGCCTTTAGACCTTCGCCCAGATTATCCCGGAACCATGACACCAGCAGGAATCCCCGGTTCGCCATAGACTCATAGTTGTAAAGTTTGGGAAAGGCGCTTAAATAGGTGAAGTAGGAAAAGTCGGGCGCCGGTTTATATTCATTGCAAACAATATCCAGACCGCTCAAGGTGCCAAGGGTGATATAGGCCTGTCCGTGTTTCACCGCCCCCGCGCCAAGGAGTTCGCACTGTTTGTCCCCGGCGGCAACGGCCACAGGGCAGCCTTCAGGCAAACCGGTGGCTGCGGCGGCTTCGCCGGTTATTCTGCCGATAGTGGTACCGGCAGGAACCGGTTCCGCGATCTGATCCCGCCGCATACCTACCGCCTCAATTTCCGCGTCTCCCTTAAAGGCGGTCCAATTAATAATATCATAGGGCCAGCCCATGCTGTTGGAAATGGACTCGTAAAAACCGCCGGTCAATTTATACCCCAGATAGCCAGAAACCCCCAGGTACTTTGCCGCCTTTCCGTAAATTTCAGGGTTGTTAAATTTGAGCCAATTCGCCTTTGAATAGTAGGGCCAGAATGCTTTATACAGGGGATCGGCAATGTCGTTGGTTACCTGCCCCAGGGAAGGAACGTTCATGCGCCAGCGTTCGTCAAGCCAGCTGATGGGATTGCAGAGGAGATCGCCCCTCTTGTCCAGGGCCAGGAAACAGGATCGCTGACTGGACAAACCAATGGCGGCAATATCCGCCGGGTTTCCTTTGAAGTTAGAGAACATTTCGGCGGAGGCGGCCCGCAGCGCGTCCCAAAAATCATTCACCCCATGCTCTACCCATCCCTGATGGGGGGTAAGCATTTTGGGATGATTCGCAGATCCCCTGGCGAGCCGATTGCCCTTGCTGTCATAGATAATTACCCGGGTACTCTGAGTACCGCTGTCTATGGCGACAACATATTTTTCACCCATAACAAACCTCCTCCGCTAAATTTTAACCGGATCGCCTGAAACGCCGGGTCCCGGCCGGCGGAACCGTCTAATGTACGTTTTTTTGTACTATCCGGCAGACTTTATTTTATCAGGCAAAATTCAAAGTTGTCAAATCTTTTTTAAGCAAAGTTAGTTTTTTTAGGGGGAGAAAAGACGCCCGAAAAATGTAACAGGGGGTGCCGGTTTCGCTAAAGCAAAAAACGAAAGAATCTGGGGCGGGGGCCCCGGATTTTTCCAGCCGGCAGGACCCCTAATAATTTTGTAGGCGTCTTTTCCATCGAAATTGAGCTTGTTCCAAAACTCGGTTAGTTTTGGACAAGCTCTTGTAAAAGTAAAATTACTGTATAATTTTTCTACGGAAGCTGGCGGAGCTTGTTCCTGGGCATCTTCATTTTTTCAATCCGGCGTTATATGCTCAAACTTGTTCGACAAACCGGGCCGGTTCCACAATCTGGCATTTTGGAACCGCGCCAACCATACCGCAGGGGGAAAGGGATGAAAAAAATTTCAATGAAAATCGCGGCGCCGCTGCTGGCGGCAGTTATACTCGCAGGATGCGGGCCAAACGGCAACGGGCCGGATTACGATGTGGAAAAAGTAGAAGTTCTGGAGAACAGCCCCTTGAAGGGCAAAACCCTTTACTTTTTAGGATCCTCTGTTACCGCCGGCTACGGAAGCGGCGGGGCGGCCTTTCCCCACTACATTGGAAAACGCAACCAGTCCAATGTTGTCGTGGAAGCCGTTACGGGCACCACCCTCATGGATAAAAACGAAAATTCCTATGTGCACCGGATGGAATTCGGGTCAAAGTTTGATAAAAACGCCAAGGTTGATCTGTTTATCTGCCAGCTTTCCACCAACGACACGGGAGGCGGCACGGTGGACATGCTTAACCTGGGCGATATTGCGGGACCGGCCGGCAATTTGGGCGCCTATGACAAGACAACGATTACCGGCGCTATGGAGTACATCATAGCCTACGCCCGGCAGACGTGGGGCTGCCCCGTGCTGTTTTATTCCTGCTCTAAACGGAACGATGTGCGGTACGGCAGAATGGTTGATCGCTTAAACGAACTGGCGGCCGTGTGGGACATAGGCGTACTGGATCTGTGGAATGACGAGGGTTTCAACAGCATCACCAAAGATCAGCGTAAACTCTGGATGAAAGATGAAACCCACCCGACAAAAGCGGGCTACCTGGAATGGTGGACCCCCGTTGTCGAACAATTCCTCTACGCTTATGCCAGGTAGAAGCGGAACAATGTAACATCCGGGGCAGAGCCTCGCCCCGGAGGGCATTCCAAGGGTGCGATAACCGGCCCTATTTGACCTGTTGTGCGGCCTTCACCGCCTGGGCCGTCAGCCGCTTAATTAACAGGCCCTGAATCAGAATACAGCCGGCCAGGAAAATCCCGCCGCCGATTATGAAAACCAGGAAGTTGTTGCCGATATCCCTGCCGTAAAGCTGCATACCGTCGGGGGTATAGTAGAACTTCCCGATGGAAATTGAACCGGCGACAAAATAAGCAAAGGCGGCATTGTTGAAGATGAGGGGGCAAACGCTTCCGCCCAGGATAATCACGCCTAAAATGACAAAGATTACAGGAATAAAGGCGTACTGAAATTCCAGCAAGCCCGGTTCCCCCCGGAACACCGCGCTCTGGCCCATCAACTGCCAGGTCGCCCAAAAGAGCAGCAGGTCCATCAGGAGCCCGAAAAGGCCGCCGCAGAAAATCTCCGGGACCCGCTTGGGATCGTTGCCCATGATGAAGTACAGGATAGTTACAAAGAACATGGGCCATGTGGGGGTGGAGTAGGAATTGTACACGTTAGGAAAGAACTTCCCCCCGGCGGTCAATATTTTGTCAATAGCAGGAAAAATAAAGGAGACACAGGATATATTGACAACGAACACCCACAGGAATACGGCCCCCGTTACCAGCAGGGTTCCCTTGTCCGGCTTTTTGAAATAACTTTTTAGGTCAAGATTCATTTGGTCCTCCATGTGTCGTCTTTCGGAATCTTTCAAAGGAGTAACAACGTTACCCGCGGGGCGGCCCGTTGAATGTACGTTTTTATGTACAATCCGCCGAGTCTTTATTCTATCAGGGAAAATTCTCTTTTGTCAAATAATTTTTTTTGAAATAAGGCTGTTCCAAAAACTGAAGTTTTGGAACAGCCTTAAATGTGAAGTTTCCCCAAAACCTGCAGCAGGCCCGCAATTTAGCCATTTTTTACCTTGATAACCCTTTTTAAGCAATTTTTAGTTTTTTTAGGGGGAGAAAAGACGCCCAAAGAATATAACAGGGGGTACCGGTTTCGCTAAAGCGAAAAACGAAAAAAGAGAGGGGACCCTATGGGGAAACGCTCTTTTTTCCCGGCCGGCAGGAAAGCCAATGATTTTACAGGCTTCTTTTCCATCGAAAATTGAGCTTGTTTCAAAACTCGGTTAGTTTTGGACAAGCTCTTGTAAAAGTAAAAGTGCCGGTAAATTTGCCGGCATCGTGGACAGAAATGTCAAATTTATATATGATAAGGTGGATTCTGCGGAGGGGCGGCGGCAGTTGTTTGAAGGTTTTTCCAAGAAGTATAAAAAGTCCTGGCTGATCAATACCCAGGTTGCCCGGGACTTGATTGGGTGTTCTACCGGCGGCCGGCTGCCGACAATTCAAGAGTTTACCCAAAAGTACGGCTCCTCCCGGGGGATCGTACAAAAGGCTCTGGAAAGCGTACAGAAAAGCGGGGCCATCGCTCTGGAAAAGCGGGGAAAAATGGGGACCTACATCGGCTCTGCCGATCAAAAGGCCCTTTTCCGGCTTGGGGAACTTGAGTATATCACCGCCACGATGCCTCCGGCGGTTACCGGCGACCTTGCCGGTCTTGCCACCGGGATCTGCGATGCTATGGAGGAATGCCCCGTACCGTTCAACTTCGCCTTTATTCACGGCGCGGACAAACGGGGGGCGGCCCTTTCCCGGATGATCTACGATTTTGCCGTTACTTCCCACGCGGCCGCCCGCCGGATCATCCCCCGGTATCCCGATCTAGAAATCCTGATGTCCCTGGACAAATGTGTTTACTCTCCGCCCTTTGTCTTGTGCTGCAGGCGGCCCGGCGGGCAGACTATCGGCGATGGGGATACCGTGGCGGCAGATTCCTCCAGCACGGATCAGTACCTGCTGACCAAGCGGCTCTGCAGAGGGAAGAAGGTGCGGATCATCGAAAAGCCCTACATCACCTGCCGGGCTCTCTTTATCTCCGGGGAGATTGATTTTCTGGTCTACCGGAACGAGAGCTGGATACAGGAATACCATGTTGCAACGATCCCCGTCGAAAACGGGGGGAAGGCGGAATACATCGTCCCGGTCGTCCTTATCAACCGGCAGAATTACAACATCGGGAATATCCTTAGGACTTTTCTCCGCCCTGCCCTCATCGCCTGCAGTCAAACCGCCGTAAAGGAACGCCGCAAGGAAATGCAGATCTACTAAACCCGGCGTCAGGGCAGTAGCCTGTAAAATCCCCGCCCCGGATGTTACGTTGCCGCAATTTAGTGTTTACAGGGTATTAGTGGGTCCATAAAAAATTCCCGGCCCTTAGCGCCTGCCTGAGTTTCTGTAAAAAAATTCTGTCAAGATTTTTCTTGACAGATCGACAAAGGCGGGGATAGCATAAGTACAAATTAGTGTACATTCAAAGGAGGAAGCGCCGGATGCTGGAAACAATCAAGAATGCGTTGAAGGAAACTTTCCCGGATTTAGACCCGGAGCTTTCCGTAGATGGGCGGGGTATTCTGACCATCCGGGGGGAATGCGCCTCCTGGGACGAGGTTGTCGCCGCCGGGCATCTGGCGGCCAAGGCGCCGGAAATTAAAAACGTAGTGAACGAACTTTCCGTCCGGGGGAAGCCCGCTCCCCGCAGGGATTACGGCCCCTGCCGGGAAACGGGGATGAAGGCGGGGTGTATTGATACTGTTGACGTACTTATCATCGGAACAGGTATATCCGGCTGCGCCGTTGCCCAGACGCTTTCAAAGTACCGCCTCCGCATCCTCGCCGTGGACAAGGGGGACGATGTGGCCTCCGGCGCAACCAAGGCGAACAACGGCAACATCCATCCGGGGCACGATGTAAAGCCCGGCACCCTCAAGGCAAAGCTCAATATCCGGGGGAACGAAATGTACACCCGGTGGGCGCAGGAGCTGGGCTTTGAACTCCAGCGCTGCGGCCTTATGGGGGCAGTTACCGATATACGGCTGCGGCCGCTCCTTGAACAGGCGGCCGGGGGGGCCCGGGCTATGGGGGTCTTTAAGCCGGAGGTTGTGGACGGGGAACAGGCGAAACAACTGGAACCGGGATTCGCCGGGCAGGGGATAGAACCGGCGGCGGCGATATGGCTGCCTTCAATGGGCCTGGTGGAACCTTACAAGGTTGCGGTGGCTCTGGCGGAGAACGCCGCCATAAACGGAGTACGGTTCCTGTTCAACTGCACGGTTGCCGGTATTCTAACCAAAGACGGCCGGATAAGCGGCGCCGTTACCAACAGGGGAATTATCAACACGTCCTACATCATCAACTGCGCCGGGGTGTACGCCGACGAGATTTCCGCCATGGCCGGGGACAAGTGCTACACCATCCATCCCCGGAAAGGCACTATCGCTATTCTGGATAAGAACCGGAAACCCATTTACCATTCCCTGGCGGGGGTCCTGGGGGGGAGCACCCAGAAGAAGGGGAACAACGAATCTAAAGGCGGCGGCATGTGCCGCACCCCGGAGTGGAATATCCTGATGGGCCCTTCGGCCACGGAGGTTCCCGACAAGGAAGACCTGGGCTCCACGCCGGCGGACCTGGCCTACGCCATGTCCCTGGGGGAAGATTACGGCATCGGCAGCGGGGACATTATCCGGTTTTTTACCGGGATCCGGCCGGCCGATTACAAAGAGGATTTCTTTATCGAACTTTCCCCGGTTACGGGGGGGTTTATCAATGTGGGGGGCATCCAGTCGCCGGGGCTGGCGGCCGCGCCGGCAATCGCCGAAATGGTGGAGGGTATTTTTACCGGGGCCGCAGCCGGGGACGGTTTCCCCCTGGAACAGAATCCCGGATTTAATCCTATCCGGGAACGGGAAAAGGAATTCCGCCATTTGAGCCGGGAGGAGCAGGACGAACTTATCCGCCGGGACCCGGCCTACGGCAGGATCATCTGCCGCTGCGAAAGCATTACCGAAGGGGAACTGCTGGCGGCCATGCGGTCCCCGGTCCCCCCGGCCTCGGT
>JAIRXT010000065.1 GCA_031268125.1 Treponema sp.
TTGATATACTTCCGCAGAATCGCCGTATGCACATCGGTTTCCGTCCGGGCAACTTCCCGGTCCCAGTCCTTCCGCCTTCGCAGGATGCCGCGAATCCGCTCCCTGGCGGTACAGGCATCTTCCAGGAAAGAATTTCCCGCTGTCCTGGAAAGATTTTCCGCCAAAAACCAAGCGGCCAGGGCCGCCGCCACGGGGTTCCGGGCTTCCCGTGCAAGAAAACGGAACTTTTCCGCCGCCTCCATGAACTGCTTTTCCAGAAGCAGGGAAAAGCCGTGGTACCAGGCCAGCCACTGTTTTGACCGGCCGCCGCCAAGAAGGGAGAGAAAAGGGGAATTGCCGCCGATTCCCCGGTCGCGGGCGGCAAAGAAACGCAGGGCCCCGCCGTAATCCCCGGCCAGAATCCGGGCGGCCCCGAAGATCAGGGCGTTACGTTCCACCAGCGCAGGTTTTACCAGGGCAAGCTTGTTTTCCAGGTCTATCACCGCCTGGGAATCGGACAGAACCAGGCAGGTATTCGCAAAAAGCCGCACCAGCCGCCCGGAATAGCGGCCCTTCCGCAGAATCAGGGTTTCCAGATATGCCGAAAGGGCGGGCCAATCCTCCCGTTCAAGCAGGCGGAAAAGCTTTCGGTTGATGAAATAGTAAATATCCAGCATGATTAAAGCAATGACCAGAATCGCCGCCAGGGACCACAAGGATACCCTGAAATTGCGGCCCCAGAAGGCAAAAAGATCATCCCCCAGGATCATCACCGGCATAAAAAGGATAATCAGTAAAAACACCGCGACAACGGCGTTGAAAAACAGGAAAAAAAATTTGAACTTCAAGGAAAAATCTCCTATAATGAACTCCCTGTGTCCGGGAACAGGGGTTTCATGGTAAATTCTATGATAAGGGTCGGGAGAATTCTGTCAATAACGGAGTCCGGGGCGCAGAAACCGGAGAATACATGAGAAGTTATACCGTCGGGGATATTCCGCCCGATTATTTTTTTACCGACACCGTATATCTGGACGGCGAATTTGTGCTTGCCGCCCCGGAGATGCCCTTTACGGCGGGATTGATTCAAAGCCTGTCGGACTGGGATTTCCGGGAAGTGTTAAGCGACGGGGGACCCGAAGCCAGCTATACGGACAAAGCCGGTACGGCCGGGGAGCCCGCTCCGGCAGTTGACCTGGCGTCCGCCCCGGCTGATGCGGAAAAACTACAATGGGCGGAAGACTTCTGCCAGGAATTGAAGGCCTATGTTAACGAAATATTTTCCGTGATCTTTATGAGGGAACAGATCGATTTTAACGGGGTGGCGGAACGGATAAGGAATTCCCTGGACCGGATCCGGGAGGATCAGCGTTACTTGCTGCGGGTACTAAAAAAAACGGAAAATATCAAAGAAGACTACCTTGTTGCCCATACGGTTAAATCAACCATTATTGCTATTATCATCGGATTCTACCTCAAACTGCCTTCCCACAGGCTTATTGAGCTTGGGGCCGCCGCCCTGTTCCATGAGACCGGCATGATCTTGCTTCCTGTAAAGGTCTACATGAATCCCCGTACCCTTTCCCCCGCCGAGCAGAGCATGATCTTTAACCACCCCGTCCTGGGGTACAACACCCTTAGGAGATACGGTTTTCCTCTGGCCGTAAGCGTTGTCGCCCTGGAACACCACGAACGGGAGAACGGCTCCGGTTATCCGCGGCATCTTACCTCCAGCAAGCTTAGTTTGTACTCAAAAATTATCTCCGTGGTCTGTTCCTATGTTGCCATTTCTTCCTACCGGCCCCACTGGGAAGCCAGGGATGAACACACGGCGATGCTGGAAATGCTGAAAAACCGGGGGAAACAGTACGATGACGCCGTTATCCACGCCCTTGTCTATTCCCTGTCGATTTACCCCATTGGAATCTATGTCCTGCTTTCCAGCGGGAAAAAGGGGCAAGTGGTGGATGCGAACTTTGAAAATCCCCGGTTCCCCGTTGTGCAGATCTTTGGGGAGCAGAATCCCGACGGAAAAAACAAAACCCAAAAGACCTCCCCGGAAGGTCTGCGGATTGTCCGGCCCCTTACCAGGGAAGAGACTGGCGGCTAATGGACGAATTGAGTTCCCCGTCCGGCCTTTGGCCGCAGATTCTGGTTATCCTTGCCGTTGTTTTGCTGGGGGGCTTTTTTACCCTTATCGAGCTGGCCTTTGGTTCGGTTCGCAAGGGCCGGCTCCGTTCCCTTGCCGAGGGGGAAAAAAAGGACTATCAGCGGGCCCTGGATGCGGTGGAGGACCCGGGACTCTACCTGCAGGTATGCCGAATCTGGATTGCCGTTCTGCGGGTGCTGGCGGGGATCCTTGGGGGCCTTTTGGTCCGGCCCCTGGGAGATACGCTGCTGCCGGGGGGCAAGGCGGCGGGATTCGGGGGGGATTTTGCGGCCGCCGCGGCGGTTATTCTTGTCCTTAGCGCTGCGGTAATTATCCTGGGGATCTTTGTTCCCCGGATCATTGCCAATGCCGCGCCGGAAAAGGTGATAGTCCGGCTCCTTCCCGCCGCCCGCTTCTTTTCCCTGCCCTGCCGGCCCCTGCTGGGTTTTTACGGCCTTATCGACACCTTCGCCCGGCGGATCTTCCGCATGGACAAGGCCGGCGCCCCCGGCATGACGGAGGATGAACTGCGGGGAGCCCTGGCGGAGGGGGAAAAATCCGGCGTGGTGGAGAGCAAGGAACGCACTATGGTGGAGGGGGTTTTCTACCTGGGAGACCGCCCCGCCGCCGCCTTTATGACCCACCGGTCGGAGATTGAATGGCTTGATATTCATGCGAATCCCCAGGAAATTTGGCGCCTAATCCGGGAACGGCAGGACCAGGGCTGCTTCCCCGTGGCGGAGGATACGCTGGACAATATCCTGGGGGCCCTTTACCGGGAAGATTTTCTGCGGGCCCTGGCGGAAGGTCCGGGGGAATTCCGGCAGAGTCTTGACCAGGGGTTAAAGCCCCTTATCCGTAAAGTGCCCTTTATCCCGGAAACCATGTCCGCCCTTAAAGCCTTTGAAGCCTTCCGCAGGGGAACTACGGATTACCTGTTTGTGATGGACGAATACGGTGGTTTTTCCGGCATCCTTTCCATCCGGGACCTTATCGAGGAAATCGTGGGGGAGTTTTCCGCCGCCGCCGGGGAAGATGAGGAGATCCGCCCCCAGGAAAACGGCGGCTGGATCGCCGGGGGCAGCGTCAATATTGACGATGTCATCAGGGTGCTGGAGCTGGACAGCCTGGCGGAAGAAGATCACCCGGACTTCCACACCCTGGCGGGCTTTATCCTTTCCATGGCGGAGGAAATACCCCGGTCCGGGGCCCACTTTGTGTACGGGAACTACGAATTCAAGATTCTGGACATGGACGGCAACCGGATTGACCGTGTATCGATCTCCCGGCAGGAAAGAATGGCTAAATTGCTTTTGTGAATATGGTTGAATATGGTATTGAACAAAAATACCCGGCAATTTAGACATTTTTCACCACTGTTAACAAGTTAAGAAGGGGGAGCACGGTTGGTTTCAAAAGGTAAACCAATATTATGCCATGACAGGCATTTTTTGACGCTGCTCCCCCTCGTCTATGATAAAAGTCAAGCGGGTATTTTCAAAATTTCCCCCTTTTTTTCAAGAAATTTGTGGTACTGCCCCATCTTCGCCTGATGCTTTTCTTCCTCCCGCCCATAGTGGT
>JAIRXT010000066.1 GCA_031268125.1 Treponema sp.
TCCGGCAGATCAAGATTATCCCGGTCTATACACTCCCGTGCCCCCACCAGAGCATGGTTCCCCGCCGCAACAACCGCCGCGTCCGCGCCCCTGGCCGCCGCCGCCGCTTCCTCAAGGCCCGCGGTAAAACAAATAATGTCCAAATCCTCCAGCAGGGCGTTAATCCTGGCGGCGGCTCCCGGCGCGTAGGGTTTGTTGTATACGCTGTCCCCCCGCCGTCCGGCCACGCCGGCGGTCTCTCCGGTTCCCCGCTCTCCTTCCGGCAGAAAGCTTTTATCCCGGCCGTTTGTACAAAAAAATAATTCCCGGACAAACCAGCCCCACAAGGCGTCCGCATCGCAGCGGAGTTCTCCTGTTTCGGTGGTGGTAAGATATTTTTTACGGCCGGTATCCATAAAACCAAAGCCGCCGTAACCCCAGTTGAAAACCCGGAAAACAGCGCGGCTGGTTTCATTGCCGTCCAGAGCCGTTCCGACGTCATCCGTAATCCGCAGCCAGGATTTTTCTTTTTTGCTGTAGAAACCGCAGGTGTCGCAGCCGTCCGCGTATACCACCGTACTGCCGGGGAATGCTTTTTTTATGCCCTCCAGCGGGGTAATTTCGTAGGGGGGGGTGCCCGAATACCAGTCCGGCATATTTTCATTCCCCAACTGTCCGATAACCGCAATCCGGGCGGTTTTTTGCGCGTTCAGGGGCAGAATACCGTCATTTTTGAGTAATACTACTGCTTCCCGTGCGGCCCGCAGCGCAACATCAGCGTTTTCTTTGGAACAAATAACCGTCCGGGTAATGCCCGCATAAGGATTTTTGGAAGTATCCGCGTCAAAGTGCCCCAGGCGGCAGCGGACCCGCAGGGTGTAATAAACCGCCCGGTCAATCTCCGCTTCAGTTACCAGATTTTTCTCCAGGGCTTCCCGGGCGGCATCTTTTACCAGGCCGGCATCATCCAGAAACACATTCATCCCCGCTTTAACGGCGGCGGCAAAAATTTCGGCATAGGTTGGGTAGACTTTGTGTTCGCTCATGGCAAGCTTAAAAGCCCCGCCGTCGGTAACAAAATAACCTTCGCATCCCCATTGGTCCCGCAGCACCGTATTCAATTCCGGGTTCAGCATTCCCACTACGCCGTTGATCTTGTTGTAGGCGGTCATTACCGACAGGGCCTTTCCTTCCCGAAAAGCGTAGGCAAAAACTTTAAGGTAGTATTCGTGTTTAAGCCGCCCGGTCAAAACAGAATTGGTAAAGGAACGGTCCTGTTCAAAATTATTAGCGTAAAAATGTTTGGGGGTAACGCAGGCCCGCACATAAAAAGGATCATCCCCCTGGACCCCCCGGATCAGCTCCGCAGAAAGTTTACCTGCCAGGAAAGGATCTTCCCCATAGGCTTCTTCGTTGCGGCCCCAGCGGGGATCCCGTTCCATATCAATTGTGGGGAAGAAAAGGCTTAAAAACGAAGTACGGCCGGAAAGTTCAAAATAGCCGCGGGCTTCCTCGCCGATAACCCGGCCGATTTCCCCCAGCAGGGCCCGGTCCCAGGTACAGCTCAGTCCCTGGGGCTGGGGAAACACCGTAGCTTTGCCGCCCTTCCTGTCCACCAGCCCATGAGCCGCTTCCGCCCCCGCATGGTATTCCTCAATCCCCAGCCGGGGTATTGCCGGATGATGGGCGGGCAAAAACCCAATTTTTTCTTCAAGGCTCAAACGCCCCAAAAGGTCCTGTATCCGGCTTTCCAGCGAAGCCCCGTTGTCCTGGCAGGTAAACATACTTCCTCCCTTGTAATAAAAAGGGCGGGTCCCGGACCCGCCCTTCAAACTGCGTATCTTACTGTACGCCCCAAAGTTTAAGTTTGTCTTTAACAAGTTCCGTCAGAGCCTGGTTCGCCTGTTCAATGCCGATGGATTTAAGATCGGCCTGGAACTTGTTCCACGCGGCGTCAAAGTCGGCGGGCCTGCCCAGAATCATGTTGGCCAGGGCGCTCTTGGAAAGATCGTCCGCCTCAGTAACCAGGGCGTTCACATCCGGGGGCAGGGCGTACTGCCATGCCTGGCCGTGTTTGGAAATACCGAGTTTTTCCGGTGAAGGGTACAAGTCCGTCCACATTTGAGCGCCATACGCGGCCAATGTTTCTCTTTCTACCGGAATGTAGTTTGCCTTGATATTCTCCGGGCTGTCCTTGGTGATGTAGTTCCCGGTGGAATCGATAAAGCCCTGCCCCAACTGGGGGAAGGGATAAGCCCAGCGGCCCACACCGGTTTTCTTCTGGTAATCGGGGTCGATATCTTCCAGGCTGCGGTCGCTTGCCGTCTGCACCCGCTTGCCGTTCTGGACAGTGTAATTTACCCCCGGCAAACCCCAGTTGACAAGAATCTGGGCTTCTTCGGAACATATCCAGTCGATAAATTCAAAAGCCCGCTCCGGGTCTTTGCAGGTACTGGAAATTGCAATACCCCAGCCGCCGCCAAAGCCGTAATCTTTAAGAAGCGCCGATTCATAATGGGAATCGGCCACAATCGGCATATACGCATAGGTCCGCTCCGGCATCCCATCCCGGATAAGGCTTGTCCGGGCATCCCCGTAACCCCACAGCGGATAACCAATACCCAGCACCCGGCCCGAAGCAATCTTGGCCTTCCAGACATCTTCTTTCTGAGTAAAAGATTCGGGGTCCAGGATGCCTTCCGCGTGCATGCGGTTAAGCCACTGGTAGTAGATTTTCATTTCCGGGTTAAGAAATTTGTAGGTAGCCTGATTGGTCCTCTGGTCCACCAGCCACTGGCCGTCATCGGGCCAGCCGATAAGGTAATTCGCCGGATTTGCCAGATCGATAAACCACTGCCAGGTGTCTATGAGGAGGGAAAGGCCGATAGTCTTTTGGCCGTTAATCGTGGGGTACTTGGCCATATACGCCTTGATCGCTTTTTCATAGTCCGCCAGGGTTTTCATGGGAGGATAGCCCTGATCTTTGAGGATCGCATGCTGAAGCTGCAAAGAGCCGTCGGTGGCCCAGTGGGCGGTGTTTACGCCGTAAGTACCCGCATGGTAAATCTTTGGGTCCGCGGTGGAATTTCTTAACCGCACAATTTGATCGCCGTAGAGCTTCTTAAAATTGGCGCCCCGTTTTTCAATAAGGTCATCCAGGGGAATAACCGCTCCCGATTCGATCAGTTTAGTCAGGTCCCCTTTTGCATAGATCAGGTCGGGGTACTGGCCGGAGGCAATCATCAGGGCGACTGCCTGGGTATCGCCGCCCACGGGCCGGTCAACTTCCAGCGAGACGCCGGTCAGTTCGTTGATTTTCTTTGCTACCGGATCACTAAAGGGCAGGTCCTCGGTGGCATCGGCATTAAACAGGGTAAAGGTAATGGGCGTTTTGGTCCCCGCCGTTGTAGCCCCTCTTGCACCCCCGCTTCTCTGCCCCCCGCCGAATACCAGCGCCAGGCTTCCAAATAGCAGCAATCCTGTCAGCAGCAATTTCTTCATGCTCTTCCTCCGATTATTTTTTTCAGGGATCCAGAATCCCTGTTTTTTACTCTTTCACCGAACCCAAAGTCATACCCGATACAAAGTAGCGCTGCATAAAGGGATAAACGGCAAGAATGGGCACAGTGGCAATCACCGTAATTGCCATTTTCAGCGCCTCGGGATTCCGTTTTGCGCTGCGGAGACCTTCGGAATACACATCGGCGCTGGAGCTTATATTTTGGGCGCTGTCCAGCACCTTCATCAATTCGTACTGCAGGGTTGACAGGCTCTTAACCGACCGCGTGTACAAATATGTGTCAAACCAGCTGTTCCACTGGCCCACGGCGATAAACAGCGCCACTGTTGCAAGCACCGGCATACAAAGCGGGAAAATAATGCGGAAAAAAATCGTAAGATCATTGGCGCCGTCAATTTTTGCCGATTCTTGCAGCGACAGGGGAATGCCCTGGATAAAAGTACGGATGATAATCACGTTGAAGGCGCTGAGAAGGCCAGGGATGATATACACCCCAAAATTGTTAATAAGCCCCAGATTGCGGATAAGAATGTATTCGGGAATAAGCCCGCCGCTGATGTACATTGTAACTACCAATACCGTTGTAAAAAGTTTACGGAACATAAAATCGCGGCGGGAAAGGACAAAGGCAAACATGGCGCAGCACAACACCCCCGACACGGTTCCCGTTAAGGTCCGCAGCACCGACATTCTGAATGCCGCCGACAGGTTGCTTCCCGCCGAAAAAAGATCACTGTAATTATCCAGCGTTGGCACGCGGGGCAGTATGTGAATACCGCCCTTTACGGTATCAATCGGATCGTTAAACGATTTTGCTACCACGTTCAAAAAGGGGTA
Organism: Treponema sp.; assembly: GCA_031268125.1. Taxonomy (GTDB): domain Bacteria; phylum Spirochaetota; class Spirochaetia; order Treponematales; family Breznakiellaceae; genus JAISFT01. Next base: position 4,337 of record JAIRXT010000066.1, read on the forward strand.
CAGTGTTACTACGATTACCAGAGCCATAAAAACAACAATGACAGTATTGGTAATGTTATCAATGATACGCGATTGTTTTATGGTCATATCAGCCTGTCCTCCCCGACTTTCCGGGCGGCGGTATTGGCAATAATTAATAAAATAATGCTTACCACGGATTTAAAGATGCCGATGGCCGTTCCAAAGGAATAACGGAAAAGACCGATACCGTAGTCCAGCGCGTATTTATCCAGTACCAGGGATTTTGCGGACACCACCGAATTCCCCAGGAGCATCTGTTTTTCAAAGCCGATATTAATAATGTTCCCAATGCTCATGATCAGCAGTATCGTAATGGTTGATTTTATCCCCGGCAGGGTGATGTACCAAATTTTTTGCAGGCGGTTTACCCCGTCAATTTCCGCGGCCTCGTAGATTGCCGCGTCAATCCCGGTAATTGCCGCCAAATAGATGATTGCGTTCCAGCCGGTTTCCTTCCACACATCGGAAAACACCACGATCCACCAGAACAAGTCCTGCTGGATCATAAAATTGTAGGGCCTTTCCACGATGCCCCATTTAACCAAAAGCTCGTTGACGGGGCCGGAGGGGGACAGGATGTTGGTAACGATGTTTGCCACAATAACCCAGGATACAAAGTGCGGCAGATACGATATGGTCTGGGTAAAACGCTTAAAATGCAGAGTCCGCAGTTCGTTAAGGAGAATGGCAAAACCGATGCTGGTGGTAAAACCAAAAACCAGGCCCAAAAAACTCATTCCCAGGGTATTTTGCAGGGCCTGGTAGAATTGGCGGGCGGCGAACAGGGCTTTGAAATGCTTAAGCCCCGCAAAATCCTGGTTGAAAAAACCGTTTTGAGGCTTGTAGTCCTGAAACGCCATAGCCCAGCCGGTAAGGGGTATGTACTTAAAAACGATAAGCCAGATAACAAAGGGCAGGGACAGGAGCAAAAGGTACCGTTGATCGAATAAACGCCGCATCAGAGGATTCCGGAATGCCCGCCGGGAGGGGGCTAAAACAGCGGTTCGTCTCATGTTGCTCTCCTCTTGAACAAGAGTCTCCGGGCGCAGTATCGAAACATTTCATCGAAAGGTTTCAACAGATGCTATGGTATACCTTACGGTTAGAGGCTGTCAAGGAAAAACGAAAATTGGAATTCCGCGGGGAGAAACAGGCCGGTCCGGCGGCCTGTTTTATCACAACAATGAATAGAGTTTGTCCGACAACCTTTAGTTATCGGACAAACTCATTAAAAAAACTGCGGGAATATTTCTACGTGTTAAGCCGGATCAGTCCCCCAGCGCCTGCCGGATAGTGGCCAACTGCGACGTTAGGGATTCAATTCTTGCCGTCTGGTCGGAATTCGTATTTCTAAGAGTCTCGATTTCCGTGTCCTTTTCCGCCGCTGTCTGCTCAAGGGCCGTGATCCGCGAATTAAGAGCGGCGGCCTGCTGGGTAAGCGCAGTAATATTGCGCTGCCGTTCTTCCGCGGTCTGCGAAAGGCCGGTAACCTGCGAATTGAGGGCGGCAGCCTGCTGGGTAAGCGCAGTAATATTGCGCTGCCGTTCTTCCAGCGTTCTGCGCTGTTCGTTCAGGGTCCGCTCCTGTTCGGCGGTTTGGGTTTGAAGGCCGCCGATACGGTTCTGTAATTCACCCACCTGCCTGCCAAGGCCGGAACCTTCGGCATCGGAAGCGTTTACCGCCTGGTTCAGCCCCGCCACTTGTTCTTCCAGCGCGGCCTTTTCTTCCTCAAGCCGGGCAATGCGGGTGGTTTGGCCGGAACCGCCGGAGGCTTCTACCGCGCTGTTAAGGCTTTCCGCCAGATTGATAAGCCCCTCCAGCGTAGTAATGCTGGAAAGATAGAAAGCCCGGCGGGGCTGCACGGTGCGAATCCCCTGGAAAGACGGGGTGTTGATAAAGTTCCGCATGGAATTCAGCGTAGCCGCCGCATCTTTGAGCCGGTTGCCGTTGATGGCGGAGGCGGCGCCGGTGTACATGGCGCTGAGCTGGGCTTCAATGGCGGCTCCCTTTTCCTGATCGCTGGAAAGCCGCTCCAGTTCCTCCCGCGCCCGGGACAGATCCTCCCTGCTTTGTTCCGCCTGGGCCGCCAGTTCGCCGGCCCGCTCGTCAAACTGGGCCCGCAGGCTCGCCTCCCGGGCCCGGGAACTTTCCAGTATCCGGGAACGATCATCCTGCAGGGATCCCAGGCTGCTCCGGTACTCCTCCTGCAGACGCTGCAAATTGGCCTCTATGGCCTTTTGCTCCGCCGTTAATTCCTGGTTGCTGGAGTAGAGGTCCTGCAGTTCTCCGTCAACCCCCGCAAGCTGGGCAAGAATCGTGTTGATTTCCCGTTCCTTGGCTTCAAGTTCCAGGGCGGTATCCCGGCGGATCTCCCGGATAAGGACCCGCTCGGCGGAATTATACAGCGCCGTGGTCCCGCGGATTTGGGTTTCTTCCGCGTCCCGGAATACCAGAATGGCGGCCAAACCGGCGGCCAAAAGTACAAGGGCCGCAATATTCACCAGGAGGGGGAATAAAATTCCTTTTTTCTTGGCCCTGGCCGGCGGAATTTCCGCCAGGGAACGGCGATCCCGGCGGACAGCGTTCTCAATACCCGCAAGAATATCCCGCTGTTCAGTTTCACTTATGCCGGAATTGGTATCAAAAACTATACCGGCGTTAAGATCGTTATCAGAAACACTGTCAATAATACTGTTTGATACAACATCCACTGCTTTATCCTCTTACCGCGGCATCCCGGCCGCGGACCTGTATTGCTATTTGACGGTAACGGCCGCGGCCTCTTTGCCGGCCAGTTTTATTCCTCCCGCTTTAAGGCCCCGGACCGGATAATCCTGGGCCTTAAAAACTTCGGTTAAAACTTTAAGCCGGGGCTTGGGCGCATAACGGACCGTAAAATTAAATTTATCCCGGGTATCCACGTAAAGCACCTCCGCCCCTTCGGGAACCAGGGAATATTCCTTGTTCATGATCCACCCTTCAATAATGCAGCGTTTAATGTAAGGGTACTGTTTTTCCTTGTCCCGGTAAATAACGGTAAAAACAATGGAGGAAAGGACCTCTTTGTCGGCGGCCCCAATCCACCAGGCGCCGGGGCCCACAAAAGACTTATCGGGAAGGTTCACCACGGACCACTGGCCGTCTTTTTTCAGGACCAGAATCCGGTCAAAGGAGGATAGTTCCGCCATCACCTCCCCGGTTACGGCGGTCCCCAGATACCCGGTATCACGGTCGTACTTTAGTTCCAGGTCCTTTTTAACCACCTCTTTTACATCAACCTTGTCGAAGGACAGGACCTCGGTCCGGCGCTTCCCATGCCCAAATTCCTCAGAAGCCTTGATCCGCGCGGCAATGCCGTCAATATAACTCAAGGCATAGGCCACAATGTTTTTAAGGTGTCCGTTAATTACTTTAATGCGGTCCAGAATTTCCCGCATCTCTTCCCGGGCCTTGTTGATGTCGTACAGGGATATGCGCCGGATGGGGATTCGCAGCAGGTGTTCCACATCGTCGTGGCTTACCCCCCGGGACCCTATTTCTTTGGCAAAGGGTTTAAACCCCGCAATCACCGCATCCTCTACGGCCCGGGCGGTCTTCATCGATTCAATGGCCTTATAAATCCGTTCCTCAATAAATATGCGCTCCAAAGTCCGCAGATGCAGCTTGTCCTGCAGTTCCTTTTTTTCAATCTCCAGTTCTTTAGTCAACAGTTTTACTAACTGTTTGGCGTGGTGCTTGATCACCTCCGTAATGGTCATCACCGCGGGGAGTTTGTCCTTGATAACCAGCAGGTTGACGGATATAGACTGCTCACAGTCGGTAAAGGCGTACAGGGCGTCCACCATTTCTTCGGCATAGACCCCGCGGGCAAGTTTAATCTCTATTTCCACATTTTCCGTGGTAAAATCGTTGATCCCCTGTATCTTGATCCGCCCCGCCTTGGCGGCGTTTTCGATGCTGTTAGTAATGCTTTCTGTGGTGGAGCCAAAAGGAAGCTCCTTGATCAAAATCCGCTTGGGATCGGAAGTATCAATTTTTGCCCGGACCAGTACTTTGCCGTTCCCGTCCCGGTAACCGGAAACATCCACCATCCCCCCGGTAGGGAAGTCGGGATACAGGTGGAATTTTTTCCCCGCCAGGCAGGCTTTTTCCGCTTCCAGAACTTCAAGGATATTGTGGGGCAGAATCCGCGTGGACATGCCCACGGCAATCCCCTCCGCCCCCATAATCAGAACCGCCGGGAGCTTGGCCGGGAAAAGCACCGGCTCCCTGTTGCGGCCGTCGTAGGAATCAACAAATTCGGTAAGTTTGGGATTGTAGAAAATATCCTTTCCCAGGGAAGTGATCCGGCACTCGATGTACCGGACCGCCGAAGCCTCGTCCCCGGTGTAGATGTTCCCAAAATTCCCCTGGCGCTCGATAAAGTAATCCTTGTTCGCCAGAACCACCAGGGCCGATCCAATCGAAGCGTCTCCGTGGGGGTGGTACTTCATGCACTCCCCCACAATGTTGGCTACTTTGTGGAATTTTCCATCGTCGTTTTCAAAAAGGGTGTGCAGAATCCGCCGCTGTACCGGTTTAAGGCCGTCTTCCAGGTCCGGAATGGCCCGGTCCTTTATCACGTAGGACGCATATTCCAAAAAGTTTTTGTCAAACAGGTTTTTAATGTATGCCACAATACCGCCCGGGCCGTTCCAAATTTTTTATTCGTGGAACAAACCCAATCCACCCCCAGTTTACCGGGAAAATGCGAAAAAAACAAGAAAACGGGGCGCAGTCCAGCAATTCTCATTTTAACCATTGCAAAACGAAAAGGCGCCGGTAAAATTCTCCTGGGGTCCTGTCAGGGGGAAAAACAGGGGCCCCTTCCCCTCGTTTTTCCCCCTGACACCCCGACC
>JAIRXT010000095.1 GCA_031268125.1 Treponema sp.
CCCCCGCCTTCTGTACCGTTTGAACGATGGATTTCGCGCTCTGATCGATTAGTTCAACATCAAAACCGCGCAGCCGCACGCGAATTCGTTCCTTAGCCATTATTCCTCCAAGGCTTGCCATAGGCAACGCCGGAACAGCAAGGGTATAAGCCGAAAACCGGCTTATACCGCCATGTAAAAGGCGTGCTACTCGATAATATCCACTACCTGACCGGAGGCTACTGTTTTACCGCCTTCACGGATAGCAAAACGAAGCCCCTTTTCCATAGCAATGGGATGTATCAGCTCTCCGACAATTTCAGTATTGTCACCGGGCATCACCATTTCCTTGCCTTCCGGAAGATTTACCGTACCGGTAATATCAGTGGTCCGGAAATAAAACTGGGGCCGGTAACCGGTAAAGAAGGGGCTGTGCCTTCCCCCTTCTTCCTTCGAAAGACAGTATATCTGACCCTTGAACTTAGAATGAGGAGTAATACTGCCGGGTTTGGCAAGTACCTGGCCGCGTTCAACCTGCTTTTTATCGATACCCCGAAGCAGGACGCCGACGTTTTCACCTGCCTGAACATCTTCGAGGGTTTTGTTAAACATTTCAAGGCTGGTAGCAACAGTCTGCTGAGTGGGGTTGATACCGACAATTTCCACAGGGTCCATAGCCTTGAGGATACCGCGATCCACCTTGCCGGTAACCACGGTGCCGCGGCCGGAAATGGTGAACACGTCTTCAATAGGCATAAGGAAGGGCTTGTCGCTGTCCCGCACAGGATCGGGGAAATAGGAGTCCATCGCGTTCAGGAGCTCCTGGATACAATTGGTATCTTCATTTTCCGCGCCGCCATTGAGAGCTTCCATAGCCTTGAAGGCAGAACCCTTGATGATGGGGGTCTTATCGCCGGGGAAGCCGTTGTTGGTAAGCACGTCTTTGATCTCTTCTTCGACCAGCTCAAGAAGCTCCGGATCGTCAACCAAGTCAACCTTGTTGAGAAACACGATAATATTGGGTACACCAACCTGGCGGGCCAGAATGATATGTTCCCGCGTCTGGGGCATAACCGAATCCGGGGCGGACACAACAAGAATTGCGCCATCCATCTGGGCGGCGCCGGTAATCATGTTTTTAATGTAGTCGGCGTGTCCGGGACAGTCGATGTGGGCATAATGCCGGTTATCGGACTGGTACTCAAGATGCCGGGTATTGATGGTAATACCACGGGCTTTTTCTTCCGGGGCATTATCAATGTCATCGAATTTCATTATTTTGTCGCCATAATGCTTACCACAGTACATAGTAATAGCGGCAGACAGGGTTGTTTTCCCGTGATCGACATGTCCAATAGTCCCGACATTCATGTGGGTCTTTGTACGGTTAAATTTATCCTTCGCCATTTTAGGTGTCCTCCTTCATGGGCACACAATAAAATACTTCTGTTACAGGAATTAACACCACAGGAATAACATTCCGGCGCTAATTCCGCCTTTCAAACTACAATGTTGGGAGTTGGTATAGGAAAACAGCAGGAACACAAGCACAACGGCCTTTATTCCGTTGGAAAATCTCCCGGCAGGAAGATTCCCCGCAGACTACGGCGCAATGGCCCGCCTGCTCACTATCCCGTCCACCTATCCCATCTCAACTACGAACCGGGAAAAATAGCCCTTTCCGGTCCCTGATGATCGGTTTGGATCATACCGCCCATAAGGCGGCCCGGAATAACACACTATTCCGGCAAGATCCCGCATACAGGTATTTAAGCCCCAACCCTGGTCCTTTATGTCGACGATACTGGATTATCCTTCTATACCTCCCGACATTGAACCACCGGTTCGCCCGCTATGCGGTTTTTGTCCGGCATATATGCCGGACAAAATATTTCAAAAAACCATTCGGACCTCACAAATCCGGTTTCTACAACATACTACTATACAATCCACAAAAGATCAAAGGCGCCTACGGCCGACACCGGTCAAAGCCGTAAATTACCAGCGATAATGAGCAAAAGCTTTATTGGCCTCTGCCATTTTGTGGGTATCTTCCTTTTTCTTGAAGGCAGTACCCGTGTTATTATACGCATCCAGCAACTCTGCGGCAAGGCGCTCGCCCATGCCGTGACCGGAACGGGAGCGGGCAGCGGTGATAATCCAGCGCATGCCCAATGCCTCCCGCCGGGATTCCCGGATTTCTATAGGGACCTGATAAGTGGCCCCGCCTACCCGCCGGGATTTAACTTCGACAACGGGTTTTACGTTGTCCAGGGCCTTAAGAAACACTTCCAAGGGTTCTTTATCGGCCTTTTGCTGAAGAATCCCCATTGCTTCGTGAACAATACGCAAACCAATGGAGCGTTTGCCTTCCCACATCATGCGGTTCACAAATTTTGAGACTATCACGCTGTTATATTTGGGATCCGGAAGAATGCCCCGGTCCACAGTCTTTTTTTTGCGTCCCATGTTTTCCTACGCCTTTGGCCGTTTGGCGCCGTATTTGGACCGGCTCCGCTTTCTATCTTCCACGCCCAGAGTATCTTTGGCGCCGCGGATGATATGGTAACGAACACCGGGAAGATCCTTGACCCGGCCGCCCCGGACCAAAACCACCGAATGTTCCTGCAGATTGTGCCCAATGCCGGGGATATAGGCGGTTACTTCCGTTCCATTAGAGAGCCGCACACGGGCTACCTTCCGCAGGGCGGAGTTGGGCTTTTTGGGGGTAACAGTCATTACCCGGGTACAGGTACCCCGTTTTTGAGGGCACAACTGCAAGGCCGGCGACTTCGTTTTAGAGCTGACCTGCTGCCTGCCAAAACGAACCAACTGATTTATCGTAGGCATTAAAAACTCCCTGTTCTTATACCGTTCTATTCCAATAGAGCCACGACCAGCCCCCGCAAGGAATTAAAGGCCCTGTTTCACGGACAAGGGAGTATACTGTATCAGTTAGAAAAAAAAAGATCAAGAGGGAAAAAAAGATTTTTTTAAATTTTACTGCGGCAAGATCCCGATTACAGGAAGACGGCGCCGCGCGGGGGGCAGCCGGAGACCCCGCACCCGCACCCTAAACTTAACCCGCCGCCAGGGCCGGGAAAAAGGCCATAGGAGGGGCAGCCGGGCCGGGGAGGAGGCTCCGGCGAAGGGGGGGCGGAACATATATGCGCCGCCCCAGGGGTCTGACGTCCGGTAACAGCCCCCCCCCCTTAATCCTTACGGACTTCGAGATTGGCGAGTTTTTCGTAGTACCGGATGATGGCGCTGTGGTCATTGAGGGCAAGGCCGTCTGAACGGAGGGTTTGAAGAATGTCCATGACGGCGGCGGTGAGGGGCACGGGGGCGTCCAGGCTGCGGGCGGTGTCCAGAGCGTTTTGCAGGTCCTTGATGTGGAGTTCGATGCGGAAACCGGGCTTGAAGTTGCCGTCCAGGATCATGGGGACCTTGGCGTTCATGACGGTGGAGCCGGCGAGGCCGCCTTTGATGGCGTCAAAAACGGGCTGGGGTTTGACCCCGGCTTTGGCCGCCAGAACGAGGGCTTCCGATACGGCGGCAATATTGAGGGCTACGATGATTTGATTGGCCAGCTTGGTTACGTTGCCGGCCCCTACATCCCCCACCAGAACCACCGAGGAGCCCATTTTTTCCAGAATGGGCCGGACTGCATTGAAGGTTTTTTTGTCCCCCCCGGCCATAATGGCCAGACTGCCGTCCACGGCTTTGGGCTCGCCGCCGGAAACCGGGGCGTCAAGGAAATTTACCCCCTTGGTTTTGAGGGCGGCGGCGACTTCCTGAGAGACGGCGGGGGCAATGGAACTCATGTCGATAACGGTGGAGCCGGGCCGGACCCCTTCGATGACGCCGCCGGAACCCAGGATCACTTCCTGTACATGGGGGGAATTGGGCAGCATGGTGATGATTACATCGCTGCGGGCGGCCACATCCTTGCCGGAAACGGCGCCTTCCGCTCCCAGGGTCAGGAATTCGTCAATTTTTGTAAATTTATCGTACAGCACGAGCTTATAACCTGCACTGATGAGATTTTTTGCCATGGGCCGTCCCATGATTCCCAATCCGATAAAACCGATGATCATGTGCGTCTCCTTTATAAGCATACTATAACATAAATGCGGGGCGGGGAAAACCGGCTGTATGCCGCCATAAACATCGCTGTAAAACGACATGGATGGCCGCCAGGGATGGCAGTTGTAACAAACTTATGAAGTTTTTACAAAAAAA
>JAIRXT010000102.1 GCA_031268125.1 Treponema sp.
TGGGCGCATCCCCGGCCGCCAGGGTACCTTAAAAAGTACTTTGTCCCGCCGTATGATCAGTACGATAATTCTGCGGCCGGGGACCGGGCTATCCGCTTCAATTCCTCGACTTTACCGCAGGTAAAGTCCTTTACCTGCGGTAAAGTCTGCGGTATTTCCGCTTCTATCCCTTGCGCGTTCGGTGCGGCAGCCTTTTTTCCGGCCCAGGGGAACGTTGTGGGCCAAGGTTAGTTTTACCCAGCAATTCTCATATTAGGAAGAGATGAAAAGGCGCCCTGCAAAAGCCGGGCGGGGTGGCAAGGAGCTAAATTTGACCCGTATCGTGTATCCGGGGCCGGGAAAGGGCCAGGAAAACATATGGAATTCTCTGCCGGAGCGTATCAAAGATAGCGAAGGCAGATTCTACATGCGTTTTTCCGGCAATTTCCCGGCCCCGGAGGAACGCTACGGGTCAAGTTTAGACATGACCCCAGGAGAATTTTACCGGCGCCTTTTCGTTTTGCAATGGTTAAAATGAGAATTGCTGAAAAAATTCATTTTCCCGCTTGACAGAGGATCCGCCTATTCGTATAGTAATGATAACTGGAGGGCGTAACTGCCCGAATGTAACCAAATTTTGCATACCGGTGCAAAATCCCGCAGGGTGAAAGCGGGGTTTTTCAATCTGCGGATCGCAGGTCTGGTTTTTGCGGAAATAGCTCAGTGGTAGAGCGCGACCTTGCCAAGGTCGATGTCGCGGGTCCGACTCCCGTTTTCCGCTCTTGTTAATACTTAAGGCAGTTCCGGAATACCGGAATTGCCGGTTTTTGAACCGGTTCATACAGCAGCGCATTAAAATTGGTCCGGGACCAGGAGATCGCAGGTTCAACCCCCGCCAGCCTGGGGAAAGGACCGCCGGGATAGGATTTTGGCCTTTCATGTGATATTAGAGTTGTTCGATAACCTTTAGTTATCAAACAACATCCTTAAAAACTGCAAAAGGCTAAGCCTTTTGCAAGACTTGTCCAACAACCAGAAGGCTTCCGGGGGAATCATCATGCTGATGACAGAAGAAAAACGGCAAATTCTTGCCACGATGGTAACCGCTCCCTATGTGGCTCTGGCAACCATGCTGATACCCAAAGCCAGAAAGTCCAGCGGCAACCAGTTTCGTCATCAAGTGGAAACCAGGGCTATCCTCATAGACTACGGATATATAGACGCCATCCTGCACAAAGCCGCTCTTACCCACGATATCGTGGAAGATCTGGAAGATTTCGATGCCGGCCTGCTTAAAAATGCCGACATCGACGGCCCTGCAGTCTACAATCTTGTCATGGAAGTTACCCGGCAGAAGGGGGAAAGCAAGCCCGACTTTCTCCGCAGAATTTATGAACGGGGAAGCTGGAACGCCAAGCTGATAAAGTGCGCGGACCGGATAAGCAACATGATCGCCCTGGGCCTTGGACTCAACACGGAACAGGCATTCATCAAAAGGTACTGCGAGGAAACTGAGGAGTTTATCCTGCCCATCGCCCGGGCGGTGGACAGGGATATGTGCATCGAGCTTACGGACCTTATCAAATCAAGACGCAGACTGCTCGGCTTGACTACCATGCCGGAACCGGCGCCTTCCGCCCAGCATTAGCGGATTTTTATTTTGGGCGCATTTTTGGCGCTTTCGCCGATTCCGGCGGCGCCAAAAACCGGGCTATCCGCTCCAACAAAAAACCCTTTTGTCTCCAAGGCCGGAGTTTGGGTCAAAGCCCCAAACTCCGTAAACCAAAAACCAAAGGTTTTTTGTTCCGCTTCTATCCCTTGCGCGGATTCATCACAGCCGGCGTCCTTGCCGGCCCCGGCTCCGCCGGGCAGCTACATCCGTGTAGTTTCCCGCCTTCGAGTTTTCGCTCCGCAAAAACTCAGTGTTTGTCCACTAATGTAGCGGCAATTCTCAGTTTAGGAAGGGGCGAAAAGGCGGGCGTTAAGGGGCTAAATTTGACCCGTGCCCGGCCCCGGAGGAACGCACGTATCAAGTTTAGACCCGGCGCCTTTTCTTTTTGGAATAGTTAAACTTAAGAATTGCCGTACTAGACCGCCCCGCCCCCTTTTGCTATGCTGATAGCCTGGAAATCAGAAATTCAGGGAAGAGGTGTGAGCTTTTATGGCAATGAAGGTAAAGAAACCGCCGGTGCGGGGGGAAGATTCCGCACAATCGGAATTCGTCCGCCGTTTTAAGGCAAATCCGGCCATTTTTATTGGAACCGTACTGGTTCTCATCATCGTAATCGTCGCCTTTGTGTTTGTCCCCGCCATTGTACCCAGCGCCGGCGGCTTTGGAGCGGATTATACCTTTGGCTATTACGACAAAACCCCCATAAGTTACCGGCCGGGCAACTACTTTGCCCAGATGCACGAACAGCTTTCCCGGCAAAGCCAGGGAACCTACAGCCAGGAAGACTCCGCATACATGGATTTCCAGATCTGGTGGAACTCCTTCCGGTCCGCCGTTGTTCATACCGGAATCCTTTACGAGGTAGCAAAGGCCGGCTACGAACCCTCCAAAGCGCTGGTTGACCGGGAAGTGGCCCAGGCGTTCCAGGTAAACGGCCGTTTCGACGCGGCCGGCTACCGCCAATTAAGCAATTCAAGCAAGATATCGCTGTGGCGGGAAGCCCAGGAACGCATCATCTCCGACACCTATCTGCGGGATCAGTATGAGATCCTCAAACCCGCAGGGGAAGAAGATTTTGTAGTTGACATGGGCGCCGCCCAGCGCCTTTTTGAGGGGGCTGCCTACAATCTGCAGGATTACCCGGAAGCGGAACTGAACGTCTATGCGGCCCAAAATTTTGCCCTGTTCAAGACCGTCCATTTCTCCCGGATTACCATTAACTCGGGGGAACGGGAAGCCCGGCAGATCCTCGCATCTGTAAAAGACGGTACGATGAGTTTTGACGAGGCGGCGAGGAACCAGTCCCAGGACAGCTATGCCGAACGGGGCGGCGATATGGGAGTCCAGATGGCCTACGAAATGGCCTCCCTCATAAGCGACGAGGCCGAACGGGAGAAAATTCTGGCCCTTGGAAAAGGTGAAATAAGCGATCTTGTCGCCGCGGGCGAAAGCTGGATCTTCTTCCGGGTAGAAGACGATCCCGTTGCGGCGGACACTGCCGATGCTTCCCAACTGGAAAAAATCCGGTCCTACCTGCTCCGCTTTGAACGGGGCCGGATGGTAGACTATTTTGCCGCTCAGGCGGAAGAACTCCGGGACGCTGCCGGGACCGGCGGCTTTGACAATGCCATTGAAGGGGCGGGATTGAAAAAATTCAGCTTTGGCCCCCTGGCGGTCAACTACGGCAACCTGTCAATCTTCCCCCGGCTTGAAAATATCGAAGGTTTCACCAACACGGCCCTGTCAAGTTTTGCCGTAACCGATAATTTTTGGCGGATTGCCTTTACTACCCCCCCGGGTATCGTCTCCGAACCTTTGGAACTGGGCGATCAGGTGCTGGTTCTTTTGCCCCAGGAAGCGGAACTCAGTGAAGACAATGCCGAGAATACCAGATTCATCTTTCAGTATTCCCAGGACACCGACAGCAATATTCAGTCTTTCTTTATTCAAAGTCCGAAATTCAAAGACCAGTTTTGGGATACCTACAGCCGTTTCCTGGCATATTGATCGTTCCGGGGCCCGGCGGAGACCCTGACGAGTATCCCCGCCGGATTGCGGCGCGGCGGGGGGTTTCCGTTCGTTACCGGGGAAAAACCCTGCTTTCCACCGTCGATCCCCTTGGCCAGGCCGAGCGGACGGCGGATGCCGCCCCGCTTCGGGATTCTACCCTTTATTTTTGCCCTTCTCCCCTTTTCGGCCACGGCTTGTCCCGGCTTCTGGACCGGATTGAGGCAGGAGGTCTTGATTCCGCCGTCCTCTGCGTAGAAGCGGACGGCAAATTACTGGCCCTTTCCCGGGAGGAGGCCCCGGACGGCGCGGCAATCCCTGCCCTCCGGCCCCGGCTGTCCATGCTGGGCATTGCGGGAGCCGGGCCTTTCCCGGAAGAAACCGCGGAGGAAAGTACGGAGCGGGTCTGTACCTTTGTCCGGCAGCGATGGGGAAGCCGCCGCTTCCGCCGTGTAGAGGTCCTGCGCTTTTCCGGGGCCTGGCAGTTCTTCCCGGAACTGTACGCCGCCCTTGCACAGGCGCTCCAGGCTGATATAGCGACAGACTGGTCCAACGCCATGACCCTGGTAAAGCTGGGGCGGCGCTATATCAGGAATTTTATCCGTAACCTGGCCCGCGTACCCGGCGCCCCCTCAATTTCCGCCCTCTCCTTTGGGACTATGCCGGTTCTGGTCCTGGGGGCGGGCCCTTCGCTGGACGGCTTTTTGGACAGTCTGGGGGAAACAACAGATAGGCCCTTTGGGATTGTCTGCGTAGATACGGCAATTCCCAGCCTAAAGGCCAGGGGCATACGGCCGGACCTGGTCATCGCCCTGGAAAGCCAGCACTGGAACCTGCGGGATTTTGTCGGCGCCAGGGGCTGGGGAGTTCCTCTGGCGATGGACCTGTCCGCTCTCCCTGCTACGGCGCACATTCTGGGGGGCCCCTGTTACAGCTTCTTTACCCCCTGGACCGGGATGAATCTTTTCAAACGGCTGGAAGCCGCGGACTTGCTCCCGGAACAGTTCCCTCCCCTGGGTTCCGTGGGGCTTAGCGCCGCGGCGGCGGCCCTCAGACTGGGGAGGGGGCCGGTGATCGTCTGCGGCATTGATTTTTCCTTTACCCCGGACAGCTACCATGCCCGTTCCACACCGGGGCACCGGGAAAAACTCCGGGGGCAGAACCGTTTCCGGGGCATCCTTAACCAGGCGGCGGCCTTTCGCAGCGGCGCCTTTGCCGCCCTCTCAAAATCCGGGCAGCCGGTACGCAGCGATCCGGCCATGCGGAACTACCGGGACCTCTTTGAGCGGGAATTTGCCGGGGAAGGACGGCTCAGGGACATCGAAGGTTCCGGCCTCCCCCTGGGGATTCCCAGCCTAAGCCGTGAGGAAGCGGCGGCGATTCTACGGGCCTCCGAAACCGGAAGAATCATGGCAAACGGCGGGGGAGCGGAATACGACACCGCCAAGGCCCGGCGGCTTAAAGTATTCATCCTGAACGAACAAAGGGCCCTGGAACGCCTGCGGGACATTCTGCGGGGAGAACGCGAAGGCGGGGAATTTGACGCGCTCCTTGATTTTTGCGATTACCTCTGGGCACACTTCCCCGAGTGCGCGGCCGCCGGCCGCCGGCCGCCGGCAACGGATACATCCTTCCTCAAGCGGGTAAGAACGGAAATAGAACCCTTTATAAAACTCTGGGAACTTGCCCTGGAATCCTGCGGGGACCGGGAACCCTGAACCCGGAAGGGCGGGGAAAGACGGGCTATTCTTCCTTGGCCTTTAACACCGCCAGGAACGCGCTCTGGGGCAGCTCCACCTCTCCCACGGTCTTCATCCGCTTCTTCCCCTCTTTTTGCTTTTCCAGGAGCTTCCGCTTGCGGGTAATGTCGCCGCCGTAACACTTGGCAAGCACATCCTTGCGCAGGGCGTTTACCGTCTC
>JAIRXT010000197.1 GCA_031268125.1 Treponema sp.
AAAGTTGCCGCCAGGGAAGGTTCCTCCTACCTGCTTCCTCTGGGAATCACGATAGGGGCGGTCCTAAGCTGCTACGGCGCCATCTTTATCGGCAGCCATGTAAAGGAACTTTCGGAACGTTTCGGCCTGCGCTAGTCTTTACTGTGCTGTTTACTCGTTGACATACGGTTTCGGCAAGCATAAGCTGGAATTATGATCATTTCTACCTATACTGTTAAGCCAAAGCTTCCCGCATCCTTAAAGCCTCTGGAGGAGATTGCCCGCAATCTCTGGCTTTCGTGGAACTATGACGCTGTTCAGCTTTTTATCAGGCTGGACTATGATGCCTGGCTGAAATCTCAGCAGAGTCCCATCAAAACCCTGGGAATGGTAAGTCCGGAACGGCTTATCCAGGCGGCTAAAGACGATTCCTTCCTGGCAGTCCTTAAGGATGTTTATGAACGGTTCCAGCGGTATAAGAAAGGGGATACCTGGTACCGGGGCAGTAAAAAGGAGATGGTGGCCTACTTTTCCATGGAATACGGCATGGACATATCTTTGCCCATCTATTCCGGGGGTCTGGGGATCCTTTCGGGGGACCACATGAAGACTTCCTCCGATATGGGGCTTCCCCTGGTGGGGGTGGGGCTTCTCTACCGGCAGGGCTATTTTAAGCAGGTCCTTAATGCCGACGGTTTTCAACAGGAAAGTTACCCGGAAAACGACTGGTACAACATGCCGGTAGAACGGCGGGTTGATAAGGACGGCAACCCTATCAAAATAACCGTAGACATGGCGGGCCGCCAGGCAGTGGCCCAGGTCTGGGAGGTTAAGGTAGGCCGTTCCTCCCTGTTCCTTTTGGACACCAACATCGAGGAGAATCCTGCGGATATCCGGAATGTTACCGCTGCCCTTTACGGCGGAGACAAGGAAACCCGGATACAGCAGGAAATTCTGCTGGGGATAGGGGGCATCCGGGCACTGCGGGCCTTGGGCATTAACCCTGTCGCCACCCACATGAATGAAGGCCACGCGGCTTTTATGGGGCTGGAGCGGATCCGGGAGGTGATGGTAGAAAAGGGGCTGAACTTTGCGGAAGCCCGGGAGGCGGTGTGGCCTACCAACATCTTTACCACCCATACCCCGGTTCCCGCGGGGAACGAGCGTTTTGACATTGCTCTGATGGACAAGTATATGCGTTCCTGGCCCCAGATTCTGGGTATCTCCTGGAAGGAATTCCTGGCCCTGGGCCGGGAGAATTCCGGCGATGACCGGGAAACCTTCTGCATGACCGTGCTGGCCCTTAAGCTGGCGGCCTACGCCAACGGTGTTGCCAGGCTTCACGGGGAGGTTTCCCGGGTGATGTGGCGGGGTCTGTGGCCGGGGCTTCCCCTGGACGAGGTACCCATTGACCACGTAACCAACGGGGTTCACCCCCGCACCTGGGTATCCAGCGGCATGGTGGACCTGCTGGACCGTTACTTTGGCCCCCATTTTGAAGAAGAACCCACGGATTTGGCCATTTGGGACCGGATGGACCGGATTTCCGATGAGGAACTCTGGCGTACCCACGAGCGCCGCCGGGAACGGCTGGTGGCCTTTGTGCGGGAGCGGATCCGCCGGCGGATAGACCGGACCGGATCGGAGCGGCACTATGCCGGACAGGCGGAAGACGCCCTTTCCCCCTACGCCCTAACCCTCTGTTTTGCCCGGCGTTTTGCCACCTACAAGCGGGGGAATCTGCTGCTGCGGGACCCGGAACGGCTGCTACGGCTGGTAAAAGACAATGAGCGGCCCGTGCAGCTTATCTTTGCCGGCAAAGCCCACCCCCACGACATGCCCGGCAAGGACCTGATCCGGGAAATTATCCACTTTGCAGAAAAGTACGATGTTACCAGCCGTATTGTCTTTGTGGAAAACTACGACATGACCGTGGCCCGCTACCTTACTTCCGGGGGGGATGTATGGCTTAATACCCCCCGGCGGCCTATGGAGGCCAGCGGTACCAGCGGCATGAAGGCTTCCATGAACGGGGTCCTTAACTGTTCCATCCTGGACGGCTGGTGGGACGAGGCCTACAACGCCGATGTAGGCTGGGCTATCGGCCAGGGCGAACTGTACAGCGATGAAAAACTCCAGGACGATGTGGAAAGCAAGGCCCTGTACGACCTTTTGGAGCGGGAAATTGTGCCCCTGTTCTATCAGCGGGGCAGGGACGGCCTTCCCCGGGAATGGATCAAGATGATGAAGAACTGCATGAAGCAGATCGGCCATTCCATGTCTAGCCACCGGATGCTGATGGACTATTCCAACAAGTTCTATCTGCCGGCCCTAAAAAATTACCGCAGGATCATAAAGGACGATTATGCGGAAGCCAAGTCCCTGGCGGCCTACTTTGATAAGCTGTCCCAGGCATGGGACGCCCTTAAAATCATCAAGATCGAGTCCAACGTTAAGCCGGTAATGCAGCGGGGGGATTCCCTTACGGTAACCGCCTCCATCGATCTGGGGATTCTGGGGCCCGGGG
Source organism: Treponema sp. (assembly GCA_031268125.1). Taxonomy (GTDB): domain Bacteria; phylum Spirochaetota; class Spirochaetia; order Treponematales; family Breznakiellaceae; genus JAISFT01. The sequence continues at coordinate 2,507 of JAIRXT010000197.1, forward strand.
AACTCAAGGTGGAGCTTTATCACGGGTCGGTCTCGAACCAGAGCCCCGATATAGAAAACGCCCGCTATATCGAGATGAAACATATCGGCCACGAGGGGAATGTGAATATATTCCAGATAAAGGTCGAATGTGAGGATACAGGCATGCAGGGCCATACGGTCCGCATCATGCCTAAACACGAGGCCCTGGTACACCCCTACCGGACCGGACTTATCAAATGGGCATAAGTAAGAACCCGTAACGTGCTGCGGGCCCGGCCGTTGGCCGGGCTCCCTTATTTTTGCGCCCCGGCGCAAGGCAGTATCCCAGACCACACCTGCCTTATCAAAACAAGGAGTTATCATGTCATCCCTTATCAATTCCCCGCAAGAACAGAATGCCAAGGCCCCGCAGAGTACCTTCCGGTACCTGGACCTGGTTATGGCCGCCTTTGTGGCGGTTCTAATCGTCAGCAATGTGGCTTCCTCCGCAAAAATTGTGGATCTGGGCTTTTCCCTGTTCGGCGTTTTGGGGATTCCTCCCCTGCCCCTGGCCTTTGACGGCGGCACATTGCTTTTCCCCCTGTCTTATGTATTTGCCGACATTCTTACCGAAGTTTACGGATTTCGCGCCGGCCGGCGGGTTATCTGGACCGGTTTCGCCGCCCTGGCCCTGAGCAGCGCCGTTTTCTTCCTGCTCCGGGCCCTGCCGGGGAACGCTGAGTGGGAGGGTTACGCCGGGAGCGCCGCCTACGATGCCATCCTGGGGGGTATAAGCACCGGCGGCATCGCCCTGGCAAGCCTTTTGGGTTACTGGGTGGGGGAATTCTCCAACTCCGTGGTCCTTTCCCGGATGAAGGTGGTCATGGGGGGCAGGCGGCTCTGGATGCGGACCATCGGCTCCACCCTGGTGGGGGAGTTTCTGGACAGCCTGATTTTTGTGCTGGCGGCTTCGCTTACCGGCGTTTTTGCTTGGGAGCTTTTCCTCAGCCTGGTTTTGACCAATTATTTCCTCAAGTGCCTTATCGAGGTGATCATGACCCCGGTAACGTATCTGGCGGTACGGACCCTTAAACGCAGGGAAGGAATCGATGTTTACGACCGGGGGGAAAAGTACAACCCCTTTAGTTTTAACGCCAGCAATTCCGAATTCAAAAAAAATGACAGTTCAACCTAAAAAACCCTTGGCATAAGGTAATTCACGATGAGGAACCGGCGAAAAGAGAGGCGAAACAAGCAGAGCGGGGTCCAGTTTCGCGAAAGCGAAAAGTGGAAAAAATCCGGGGCGGGGGCCCCGGATTTTTCCAGCCGGCAGGAAAGCCGGGAACTTGCTTCCGGCATAGGCCATTGCCGTAGTTTTGGAACAGCCTCATCTCTTTTCGGATTTGGAATTTTGAATTCGGAATTGCTGTTTTAACGCCGCCGGCCTCCGGTAGGCCGTGATACTACAAGAATCGGTCCGTTAAGCTTGGCTGCGCAGTACTTCGGCATGGCGGCTGAGGATTATGCCCTGACGGTAGGCAATTTTCCCGCCGATGATGGCGTAATCCAGGCCCGTTGCCGGTTGGGCGGGGTTAAGGTAGTCCGCCTGGTCCCGGAACCGGTCCGGGTCAAAGACAAGGATGTCTGCCCGGCAGCCCGGCCGCAGAAGGCCCCGGTCGTTAAGGCCCACCCGGCCGGCGGGCTGGGAGGTCATCTTGCGGATGGCCGTGGGGAGGTCCAGAACCTTCCGTTCCTGGACAAAGTCCCGGAGAAAGCGGGGAAAAGCGCCGTAAAGCCGGGGGTGGGGGGTCTTTGTGTCCCCGTAGAGGGCATCGGAGATAAGGGATGAATAGGGCAGCCGGGCAATGGTGTCGATGTCTTCCGCGGACATGCTCCGGTTGATAATGGCGACCTTGCCCTTTTCGCTGTGCATAAGGGCGGCCGCCATGTCCGCTTCATCCCGGAAGCCGTACTCCTGCGCACAGGCGGTAACGGACTTCCCCAGGTACTTCCGGTTTTCCTCCAGATTGACGGAACTGATGATGGTCCGGTCCCAGCCGATAGTTTGGGACAGGTTATCCCAGTTTTCCTCCCCTTCGGCCAGGAGCTTCCGCAGTTTTTCCACATTTTCGCTCTTGCCGAGTCCCGCAAGGGCCTGTTCTACCCCCGCGGCCAGGAAGGACGGGGGCAGCATCTGCATCATGGTGGAAGAACCGCAGTCGTAGGGGTAAAAATCCACGGTAATGTCCATACCCCCAGCCCGTTCTGCTTCGATAGTTTCAATAGCCTCGTGAAGGACCCCGTGCCAGGCCTTGAGCCCCGCGGCCTTGAAGTGGCTGATTTCCAGCGGGACCTCTGCCTTTTTGGCTATCCCGATGACCTCTTTAACCGCCTTTACCAGATGTTCCGTCTCCCAGCGCATGTGGGTGCAGAGGATGCCCCGGCCCTTCATGGCGGAGGCCAGGGAGGCAATCTCGGCGGCGCTGCTGTACAGTTCCGGCACATACATAAGGCCGATAGACATGCCAAAGGCGCCGCAGTCCAGGGCTTCCCGCAGAAGATCCTGGGCCCTGCTCATCTCAGCCCTGGTGTAGGGGCCGCTGTCAAAACCTTTGGCCCCGATGCGGAGAGCCCCCATACCGGCATAAAAACCCATGTTGAGGGGCATGGACACCGATTGAAGCCGGGCCAGGTAGTCCCGGTGGCTGCGGAAACTTTCGCTTTCAAAGGAACCCAGGCAAGGGGCCAGATAATTTTGCAGGGCCTGCCGGGTGTCCGGGGCGTTGGGAACCGGCGCCATGCCGCAGTTCCCCGCAAAACAGGAGGTGATACCCTGGGAAAGTTCGATAAGCCCAAAATTCTCCCCCAGCGCTGCGGTATCGCAGTGGCGGTGCAGATCGACAAAGCCGGGGCAGACCAGGGCGCCGCCGGCGTCGATGGTCTCCCCGGGGTTTTTGTGTACCCCGGAGACAGAAATTTCCCGGATAAACCCGTCTTCAACGACAATATCACCCCGGAAAGGGGGATCGCCGCTTCCGTCTACAATAAGACCGCCGCAAAGTACCATTACAACTAACTCCTCCGCTCCCGTGATTCGATAACCAGGCGCAGGGCTTCCTCCTCGGAAACGGCAGCTTTGGGAGTCGCCAGGCTGACGATAATACCGGCCAGCAGAGCCACAATGCTGACGGGGATGGCCGGGCCGGTAAAGATCCCCGCTATCACCGCCTGGAAAGGCGCCGCAAACAGGTAGAGAAACCCAAAGACGGTCCCGCAGGAGATGCAGGCCATGCCGCCCTGCCAGGTGGCCCGTTTCCAGAATTTGCCAAGAAACATCATCATCGCGATGCTGGGGATCAGTGAACCCACCACGTTGGAGATATATCCTATGATATCCTGGGCAAACAGGGTAGCCAGAAAGGCGATAAGGAGGGTAATTATCAATGCCACCCGTGAATAGGCTACCATTTTTTCCTTGGGGACGCTTTTCTTTGTGATTGTGGAATACACATCAACCAAAAGAATGGTGATCCCCGCCATAGCATCGGAATCCGCCGAAGAAAGGGTGGCCGAAAGACCGGCAATAAGGAACATAAGCCCCATTGTGGGTCCCAGAACGGTGGTAGCCATATAGGCAAAGGTATAGTTGGGATTGGCCAGCACCGCCGCCGCCCCTTCCCTGGTGGCGATGGCGAAACCGGCCATGCCGATAATCGCAGGAATAAAGGAAAACAGGAATAATATTACCCCGGAAAAGAAAAAAGCCTTCCGCGCCGCCTTGTTGGAAATGGCGCTGTAAACCCTGGTACGGAAGCCGGGGGTTCCCACCTGGGAGATCCCCACCGTATAGGCCAGGCTTACGGCGGCCAGGATTGTCGCTGCGCTGATGTTCGCCATGCCGTAGAAACTCAGGGCTTCCGGCTTGCCGGCCGCCGCATAAGCGTCGTTGACAGCCTGCCAGCCGCCGGCAATGGGGACCGCCTTAAACAGAATCAGAATAAAACCCAGAAGAATTAAGAGAATCTGGATATTATCGGTCAAAACCACCGCCAGGTAGCCGCCGACAAAAACGTAGATGCCAAAGCCCAGCATCGTAACAAGCCGGGCGGGGATGGGCCCCAGGCCCGTAACATAGCTTAGATAGGTAGCGCCCCCGTTCATGTGGTTCCCCAGCCAGGCTACCTCGGCAATAAACAGAAAGAAACCCATCACATTCCTGATATGCTTGCTTCCCCCAAAACGGAACTGCATTTCCTCTGACAGGGTCATAAACTTGTAATCCCGTTCCGAACAGAACAAAAAGGCAAGGACAAACATACCCAGAGCCCCGCCTAAACCGTACAGGGAACCGCCCCAGCCCAGGCGGAAGCCGTTGGCCGTGGCCCCCAGGGAGGAACCGGTACCAATAAGGGTGGCGCTGACGGTCCCCAGCAGCAGCAGGAAGGGGAGTTTGCGGCCCGCCAGTAGGTAATCATCCCCGTCTTTGTTCTTGCGGGAACACAGAATGCCGATGACGATCAAAATCGCGATATATATCACGAATCCGGTAATAAAAAACGTACGGTGCTCCAAAGAAAATTCCATGCAGCGCCTCCTTGTAGAGTAAAAACTAGCAGCCTCAAAACCCTCCGGTTTCGAAAAAGCCTCAACTATTTAATCATAATGATAATATCTAAATATATTTTTGTATATAAAAATCTTTTAGATTTTTTTTAAGAAAATTAGAAGTATTTTTTGCTTATTTGAGCGAAGATACCCCGCTGCCCTTCCTAAACTTGACCCACAATGTTCCACCGGGGCCGGGAAATTGCCGGAAAAACGCATGTAGAATCCGCCTCCGCTATTTTTATACGCTACGGCGGGGAATTCCATATGTTTTTCCGGCCTTTTTCCCGGCCCCGGATACACGACATGGGTCAAATTTAGCTTTTAT
>JAIRXT010000208.1 GCA_031268125.1 Treponema sp.
ACTTATTCCCAGGGTATTAACAATAATGTTGGTAAATTCGGAATCGTGAAAAAAAGCGATAAAGTGCTGAAAGCCAAAAGAATCCGCCCAGGGAGACTGTAGAAATTTCAGGCTGAACAGCGATTGGGTGATCATGTAGTTCCGCTTAAACCCTACAAGGATTCCGTACATGGGGGCGTAATTGAAAACCAGCATCCAGGCAACGCCCAAAAGCGCCATGATCTGCAGATATTTTTCGTTCCGCAGCCTCACGAGAAACCCGTTCTTTTTTATTTCCATGTGTCCCTCCGGCAGATGAAAATTAGTATAGGCCTCTTTTTTCTTATCCGAATAGGCAGAAAAATTTCATAAAGGTGTAATTTTTTCGGTTTTTTTGAGGACACGGCCCAAAAAAACACTTAAAATACCGTAAAACAAGATGCCGGGTATCAACGGCCCGGCGGGTTCTAAAATCCGGGGAGGCTGCCATGCTGGAAAAACTGGACAGAAACAGGGTAAAGGGCTTTTTGAGGGCCCGGGGAAAAGTCCTTGTCAACGGCGAGGGAGAGGAGGTCCTGCTTACCGGCTGGGGCCTGGGAAACTGGCTGCTCTGCGAAGGGTATATGTGGCTGGCCCGGGACAACCGCGGCTTTGACCGCCCCCGGAACATCGAGGAAACTATCCGGGACCTGGCCGGCAGCGCCTATGCGGAACGGTTCTGGCAGGCTTTCCGGGCCAATTACATCACCAAAGGCGATATTAAACGGATGGCGGAACTGGGGTATAACTCCCTGCGGATTCCCTTTAACTGGCGGCTCTTCATGGAAGACGAGCCGGAGGAGGCCCGGTTCCGGGAGGAAGGCTTTAGCCTGATTGACCAATGCCTTTCCTGGTGCGAGGAATACCGGGTCTACGCCTTCCTGGACCTCCACGGAGCGCCGGGGGGGCAGACCGGGGACAACATCGACGATTCCCGGGACAACCTGCCCCGGCTCCTTACGGACCGGGATTACTGGGACAAGGGCATTGCCCTGTGGAAGGAACTGGCCCGGCGTTACCGGGACCGCTGGATCGTGGGGGGGTACGATCTCCTGAACGAGCCCATTCGCACGGTCCGCTACGATTATCCCAATGTCGATCACCTGGTCCCCCGGCTGGCGGAATTTTACGAGGAAGCCATCGCCGCCATCCGGGAAATCGATCAAACCCACCTTTTGTCTATCGAAGGGCACCACTGGTCCACGGACCCCCTGATCTTCTGGAAGAAATACGATGAGAACATGGTGATCCACTTTCACCGCTACGGCTGCCCCCCGGATATGAGCGCCTATGAAACGTTTACCAGGCTCCGGGACGACCTGGATGTCCCCCTCTGGCTGGGGGAAACCGGGGAGAACAACAACCCCTGGTACGCCGCCATGTATACCCTGGCCTTCCGGCTTGACATAGGGATTAACGTCTGGCCCTGGAAGAAGATGGAGTGCCTTAATTCCCCCTATTCGGTCAAAAAGCCGGAGGGCTGGGAAGAGTTACTGGCCTATACCCAGGGAGGACCCAAGCCCCTCAAAAGCCGGGTCATCACGCTGCTGGACGCCTACCTGGAAAACATGAAGATCGAAAACTGCCGGGAAAACCCGGAGGTAAGCGCCGCCTTGTTCCGCAGGCCCCCGGTAACACTGCGGGGATCGGACTTCGATTCCCTGCCGGGGAGGGGCGCAAGCTACAGCGGTTTACGAAAGGAAACGTCCTTTTTCTACCGCCGCGGAACCGGCATGGCTATCCGTGCGGAGGAGAACCCCCTGGAAAACTCAGGCTGGGCCCGCTGGGGCATCTACGCGGTAGAATTGGAGGCCGGGGAATTCGCCTGCTACACCATCCACCAGCCCAGGGAAGGGACAAAACTCAGGCTTTCCTTCAACGCCGCGGCGCCGGCCTCCGTTAGGGTAGAACAGGACGGGCGCAGCCTTGGCGTTATCACCGTTTCTCCTGGCTCCCCGTCCGGCGCGGAACTGAGCCTGCACACCGGGGCGGAAAGCCGGATCAAAATCGGCGTGGAGAAGGGAGCCATCGTGCTGAATTCATTGTCCTTTGGGGACCCTGCCGCTTAGGACGGCCGCGATACCGGCGATTCTTCGCATATTACGAAGAATCACCGGCATTGTATTTTGGAGCCGCCCCAAATAAGCCGAAAATAAAACTATGTCTAAGGAGCTTCCGAATGTCCTGATACAGGTGATTATGTCCTGGCAGGTTTTGGCTGTTACCGGAGTACTTATCTTATATCTCTTTTTAGTCTTTTATGCGGCCCGGACCCGTAAACGGCCCAGTTCGGCAGCCCGGACCACGATAAGGACCAGGGGAAGGAAGCGGTCCGCCCTTACCGGGGAACCCGATGTGGAGACCCCCGAAAGCGACGATCTGGGCCTGACGGAAGAGTAATTTTCCCCTTCCACAGCGGGCCTTTCATGATCCGCAGCTTTCCCAGGGCGGTCAGCGCTTCCAGCGTCAGTTTTGCCTCCCCCGCGGACCAGCCGAATTGTCCCATGTCCCCCAGGCAGGCCGCCGCCTCTTCCAGGCTGTAGGCCCGGCGGTTCCGCCGGAAGAACGGCAGGAGTCCCGCTTCTTCCCGCAGTTCCGGCCGGGCGCTGCCTTCGCAGACATCGCAGCAGTTTTCCGGCGGTTTTTCCCCGTCACCCTGGTAGTCCAGCAGGGAGAGCAGGGCTTCCCGGCGGCAGTTTCCGGTGTCCCTGGCGTAGTCCAGAAGCGCCTGAATCCGCCGGACCGCCCTTTCGTCCTTTGCCCGTGCCAGTTGCTGCTGATCCCCGGGGCCCCAGAGAAGATAGGCCCGGGAGGGTTTGCCGTCCCGCCCGGCCCGGCCCGACTCCTGCAAATAGGCTTCCACCGAGGGGGGACAGTCCCGGTGAATGACGGTACGGATATCCGCCTTATCAACGCCCATGCCGTATGCGCAGGTCGCCGTCAACACAGCCCGGGGATTGCCGAAAAACCACTGCTCCGCCGCTGTTTTTTCTTCCCGTGAAAGGCCCGCGTGGTAAAAGCGGATCTCCGTTCCCAGGGGCCCGCCGGCAAAACTTTCCCGCAAATACCGGGCCAGCTTTTCAGTCCCGCCCCGGGAGGAGCAGAACACGATGGCCGGCAGTTCGTTGCGGAGGATAAGGTCCCGCACGGCCAGGTTCCTGAGTATGCAGCCCAGCGCGGCATAGCTGATGTTGCTGCGGTCCGGGTTCCCGATGATCCGGTGGGCCCCCCGGCTGCCGAAAACGCTGGCCTGGATTTTTTCCAGCACCGGGGTGCTGGCGGTGGCGGTACAGGCCGTAATCAGGGGCCGGCGGCCTTTTGGGGCCGGGGCTTCACCGGTTTCGCCAGTATTGCCGGACGAACAGGCAGCGATAATCTCCCCTATCCGCAGATAGCTGGGCCGGAAGCTTTCCCCCCATTCGCTTATACAGTGGGCCTCGTCAATCACGATGTGGGCAATGCCCAGCCCGCCCAGAACAGCTATCATCCGCTCCGTTAACAGGACCTCCGGGTTGGCGATGATAAAACGGCTCTTGCCGGAGCGGATCTTCCCCCAAATTTCCTCCCGTTCCTCTGCGGACTGGCCCCCCCGCAGAAGCACCGGTTCAAAGCCCCGCTCCCGGAGCCGCCGCTCCTGGTCCGCCATCAGGGAGAGGATGGGGTAGAGCACCAGCGTAGGGCCGTCAAGCAGCATGGCGGGAAGCTGGAAACACAGGGACTTCCCCGCCCCGGTGGGGAGAATCACAATCTGGCGGCCCAAATCGTCCCGGTCATCCTCCGCAGCGGCGGCGGCCTCCAGGATATTGCTGATCACCAGCCGCTGGTAGGGGAAAAGGTAGGGCAGACCGAAGAGTTCCTTAACCTTGTCCCCCAGGGGAT
>JAIRXT010000256.1 GCA_031268125.1 Treponema sp.
CATATGGAATTCCCCGCCGGCGGCATATTGCCGAGCGTATGAAAATAGCGAAGGCGGATTCTACATGCGTTTTTCCGGCAATTTCCCGGCCCCGGTGGAACGTTGTGGGTCAAGTTTAGCTGAGGCGGGGATGCGCCCAAAAAAGAATTCCCTCTGCGTTTATCCCGGTGTAAACCCCGCGTAAAGGCTGCTTTACCCGCAGGATTCAAATTTTCCCCCAAAAGCCAAGCGCCGTGCACGGCCGCCCCTATATATGCGTATGAATACACAACGTTTCCGCCTGCGTGCAGCGGTCCTGCTGGCGGCGGCTATTTTCCCGGCAAAGCCTGTGCCTGCGGCTCCGGACCCGGTCTTCTCCTGGGACCTGATCTGGGCCGGCGCCTGGGAAGAAAAGGGCAATCTGACGAACCGGACGGATCTAAAGCTCAACTTTGCCGGGTCCGGTTTAACCCTGCGGGGGGAGTTTCTGGACCGGCGGCCCGGAGACTTTAAAAGCCTGATTCGTCCCTGGGAGGTTGAGGGGGCGCTGACGAACTTTCTAGGCGGGGTTTACCACAGTCCCACGGGGTCCCGGATTCTTTACGGGCCCCTGGAGGAATGGGGCATGGCCGCCCGGCTTCGCAGCCCCTGGTCTAAGGGTCTCCCCTTTGCAGAATCCCGGAAGTCTTCCCTGGCGGAACTGCGGACGGCTCCTTCCACCAAGGAACCGGAACTGTACGTTTACCTGGGGACTCCTTTTTTTGGGCTGCCGGGAAAGTTCTCCGGAACGCAGCTACGGGGCTTTACCTCGATCCGGATGAACCCCGCGGGGCTTACACCGGAACCGGGGGATTCAGGAACGGCGGCCTTTCTGCGGCCCCCGCTGGGGGAGGGGCCGGCGTTGACCGCCGCCCTGGAAGGCCGTTTTGGGAAGACCGCAACCCTGAGTTTGGAAGGCTTTTACACCGCCGCATCTATTCCGGCCAGGGAATCTTCCGGCTGGTTTGCCGAAAAGATCCCCCTTCCTTCCGGGAATTTCAGCCTCTACGGTTTGGGGGTCCTTATGACCATGCCTTACTTCAGTCTGAGCGGCGATATGGCCTGGTCCCAAACTTCTATCCTGGGCCGGGATGTTTATGCGAGCTTGGGTCTTCGTGCCGGAAACCGCCGGGCCGGATCTTCATCCCGGTCCGATGGGGACTGGCAGCTTTCCCTTGCCGCCGATGGGGCAGGGCAGAACTATACCGGCAGCGACGGCAAAAACCCGGGGGCGGGATTCCGGGCGGGGGGAAAATTCGAGTGGCGGCACAGCCGGGCGGGGTTGTTCAGAATCAACTCCACGGTTTCCGGCCCCGGCTTTATCCTGAACGGCGGCAAGCCGGATTTAAGCTTTGACCGTAGTTCTTCGGGTTTCTACTACCGGCCCCCCGCCGCGGCCCTGCCCCTGCGGGTCTCCCGGCTTTCCCTTAGCGCGGACCGGGATGTCCGGGACAGCAGCCCCCGGGACAGCGCCGGACTAAGCGTGGGTCTTGCGCTAAACCCCCGGGGCATTGTCGAAGCCATTGCCGGGATAGGCAAGAAGAAATCGCCGGGGGAAGAGAATCCGGCGGAGGCTAAAGGCGCGGGGCCGGTGAACAATACCCAGAAAAAAAGCGGCGTCCGGACCGGCGGCGCGCTGGCCCTTAATTTTTCCGGTTCCCTCACCGGGGCTCCCGCCGGGAACTGGGGACCGGATGCGGAGGATCTTTCACCCTGGCCCATACCCCAGGGGCCCTATCGTCTTGATTCGTTCAAAACCGGGGGAGAAATCGGCTGGTCCGCCCCCGTGAATCTGCCTGCCGGAGGACTTACCGGCTGGTTCACGGGTTCCCGGCGGGGGGGCCGGGGGAGCCTGCAGATAAAAGCAGGGCTGGATTACGCCGTAAGCGCCCCGGGTTCGGAAGAAGATCAGCCCAAAGAAAGCCGGGGGTTTGATCTACAGGCGGCGCTGCAGGGGAACCGGGGCAGGATCAGAATTAAGTTGACGTATCCCGGTTTCCCCTGGAAACCACAGAAGGATTCTTCATCTGACGCCGCATGGAAATTAAACTTATCCTGGAAAATGGAACTGTAAAGAGGCCGCCGCAGCCGGGCCGGTAATTCTCATTTGGGAAAGGGCAAAAAGGCGTCCCGCCGGTACGCCCTAACGTTCCTGAACCCGGACCAGGCCCGCATTCGCTTCGGCATAGTCGGGATTGATCCGCAGCGCCCGCCGGTACGCATCGGCGGAGCCGGTGTAATCTTCAATGGCTTCCCGCACGGTGGCAAGGCGGTACCACCACAGGGCAACTCCCGGATCCAGCCGCAGGGCGGTAATATAGGCAATGTCGGCATGAAAGTACCGGCGGCGGAGCCGGAAAATTTCGGCAATAAAGAAATAGGCCACCGATGTCCGTTCCCCCTGGGGAACGGCATTGGCGTAACGCTGCATACAGTCCAGAGAACGGTCGTAATCGTCCAGGTAGAAGTAGGCTTCTCCCATAGTTTCTAAAATGCGGTATTCATTCGCATAGATCTGCAGCCCCTGCAGTGCCCAGGTAATTACATCACGGTATTTTCTTTGACGCTGAAAGGTCCAGGTAATGACGGCATAGGTATCACGGTTGGCGGCATTCCGGGCTACCTGGTCCAGACATAGGCGGACAGCCTCGTTGTAATAGGGGTCCGCTTCGTTCATACGGCCGCCGGCTTCCAAATTCCGGCCGGTTTGGTAGTTTTGCAGGGCCGTAAGGGCTGTTCCGCCTGCCGCCCCCGGACTTTGCGTATACAGCGGGGCGCTCCACAGGACAGTGAAAAAAAAGATGGCGCATACACGGAGAGCAGTATATTTCATTATCTCAATAATGCGTTACCGTTTTCTCTTATGCAAGAAGCCGGTTGACAGCGGCGGCGGCCCGGCGGCCTTCCCCCATAGCCAGGATCACGGTGGCGGCCCCCAGGACAATATCCCCCCCGGCGTAGACCCGGTCCAGAGAAGTTTTTTGGGTTTCGTCTACCACTATGCGGCCCCGCTTGTCGATAATCAGTCCGGGGGTATTGCGGGTAAGCAGGGGGTTGGACTCGTTCCCCAGAGCCACAATTACCATATCACAATCAAAATTGTACTCTGATTCCGGAATGGCTACGGGACTGCGCCGCCCCGACTGATCCGGTTCCCCCAGCCGGAATTTCTGCAATTCTATGCCCGTAACAAAGCCCTTGTCATCGCCCAGAATTCGGGCGGGATTCCGCAAAAAGTCAAAAATAATCCCCTCCTCCAGCGCATGGCCTACCTCTTCCGCTCTGGCGGGCATTTCTTCCCTGGTCCGGCGGTAGATTACGTGAACCTGTTCCGCCCCCAGCCGCAGGGCCATGCGGGCCGCATCCATCGCCACATTTCCCCCGCCTATCACCGCCGCAATTCGGGAGCGGAAGACGGGGGTGGCCGCCCGTTCCGTGTCGTAGGCCTTCATCAGGTTGGTCCGGGTAAGGTACTCGTTGGCGCTCTGGACACCCACGTAGTTTTCACCGGGGATGTTCAAAAATTTGGGAAGCCCCGCCCCCGCGCCGATAAACACCGCGTCAAAGCGGTCTTTCTTCAGCAGTTCTTCGATGGTCCGGGTGCGGCCGACCAGGTAGTTGGTCTCAAAATGGACCCCCATGCCGCCAAGCCCGTCCACATCGGCCTGGACAATCCGCTTGGGAAGCCGGAATTCGGGAATGCCGTAGATCATAACCCCGCCGGTCTTGTGGAAGGCTTCAAACACGGTAACGTCATGGCCCTCTCTGGCGGTATCCGCGGCCACCGTAAGCCCCGCAGGTCCCGATCCGATGACGGCCACCTTCTTCCCCGTGGGAGGTTTTACCGCGGGAAGGCTTACCCTGCCCTGTTCCCGCTCCCGGTCCGCCGCAAAACGCTCCAGCCTGCCGATGGCTACAGCCTTGTCCACGCTTTTAAGGGCCTTCCCCAGGGTACATTCCGCCTGGCACTGCTTTTCCTGGGGGCAGACCCGGCCGCAGACCGCGGGGAGCAGGTTGGCCTCCTTAATCACATTCACCGCTGCCTTATAATCCCCCTGCTGAATCTCCGCAATAAACCGGGGGATGGGAACCCCCACCGGGCAGCCCTTAACACAGGGTTCGTTCTTGCAGCCCAGACAGCGCTCCGCCTCCAGCCGGGCCTGGTTTTCGCTGTAACCCAGGGCCACCTCATCCATGTTGCGGCGGCGCTGTTCCGGCCCCTGGGCGGGCATTTCCTGGGCGGGGACGGCCATCCGCTCCCGGGGGCCAATTCCCCCCTGCCGCTTTTTTTCCAAAAAAGGGGCCAGAACTTCCCCGGCCTCCGCATCAAGGCTCATTTTTATTTCCTCCACGACATCCCCCCTCGCATTACTTGTATGGCGCCCTGGTATCAGCGCCCGGCAGTCCCGTGGGGCTCCAGCCCCAGTTCCAGGTGGCAGCGGTGGTGATCCCGGTCCTCCCGTTCCTTAAAAGCCCGCATACGGACCATCATATTATCAAAATCCACCTGGCGGCCGTCAAATTCCGGGCCGTCCACGCAGACAAACCGGGTCTGTCCCCCCACATTCACCCGGCAGCCGCCGCACATCCCCGTCCCGTCGATCATAATCGTGTTCAGGGACACCATGATGGGCACCCCCAGCTCCCCGGTAACCTGGGCGCAAAACTTCATCATAACCGGCGGGCCGATTGCCACAGACATATCCGGCCGGGGATTGCCCAGACAGTACTCTTTAAGAGGCGCCGTAACCAAAGCCTTTCTGCCGTAGGAGCCGTCATCGGTAACGATGGTAAGCTCATCCGCATAGCGCCGCATCCGGTCCTCAAAAATCACCAGTTCCCGGCTGCGGGCGCCGGTAATCACCAAGACCCGGTTGCCCGCCGCCTTCATTGCCTGCACAATCGGGAAAAGAGGCGCCGCCCCAATACCACCCCCCACGCAGACCACCGTGCCGAATTTTTCAACGTGCGTAGGATTCCCCAAAGGTCCCAGGATGTTTTCCACATACTCGCCCGGTTTTTTTCCCGCCAGCCGGTGGGTACTGGCCCCCACGGCCTGGAACACCAGCGTTACCAACCCCCCCGCCGCATCCGCATCCGCTATCGTCAGGGGAACCCGCTCTCCCCATTCATCATCAATCTGGACAATCAAAAACTGTCCCGCCCGCCGCGCCCCCGCAATCAAAGGCGCTTCCACCACCATTTCAAAGACATCTGCGGAAAGCTGCGTTTTTGAGACAATCCTGTTCAATCTGCCCTCCTCCCGGACACACCGGCAGAGGATAATGTGCAGCATTTTAGGGATGTTTTCAATCGGGGGGTATGTCCCAGGGCAGCAATTTTACTTTTGAAAACCGTTGACCAAAATATAAAACGGCGTCAAAATTAAGCTTTAATGAGGGGGCATGTTGTGGAAAATATCGATTATGAAACGGAACTTGAAAAAATATACAACCAAATAGGGGAAGCAAGAATAATGCCCTTGGCAACCAGCAGCAAAGATCATACAACGGTTAGAATGATGAGTTGTATAAATTATAAAAACAAAATTATATTTCAGACCGGGACTGATTTATTAAAATACAAACAAATTTGTGAAAACAATAATGTTGCATTATGCGTTGACAATATTCAGATTGAAGGGACTGCACATATAATCGGAAGCTGGTTAAAAAAAGAAAACAAGGAAATGCTGGAACTATATTTAAAACACTACGGGAAATCTTACGAAACATATTCAAAATCCGATAAAGAAATAGCAATAGAAATAATTCCGGTACAAATAATAAAATGGGAGTATGAAAATGGCCGGCCATACAGAATATTTATTAATTTAACGGAAAAAACAATAAAGCAGGAAACGTATATTTTAGAATAGAGTTAGAGCTGAAAAACGGAAACGGCGGCCGCGGGGGGAACATTGAAAGAACAGAGGAGGATATATCTGAACCATGCCGCCACATCGGCGGTTAAGGCGCTGCGGGTAACCGGCGGGCTGATAGCTTATTTGGAAGAGAACCGGCATGTCAGCGGGGGGCGGAATTTCGGGGACCTTGGCGACGGGGCCCTGATACACCGGGCCCGCCGGACCCTGGCGGAATTTTTTGGGGCCCCGTCAGCCGCTTCGGTGGTTTTTACATCCGGCGTTACCCTGTCCCTCAACATGATCCTGGGGGGTTTATTAAAGCCGGGGGACCATGTCCTGGCGACCCATGTGGAGCATAACGCCGTGGCCCGGCCCCTGTGGCGGCTGCGGCAGCAGGGCCGTATCGAAGCGGATTTTCTGCCCAACGCCCCGGACGGCAGCCTGGACCCGGCGCTGATCACGCGGCACGTCCGCCCCCGTACCCGGCTCCTGGTGATGACCGGGGCCTCCAACGTGCTGGGAACCTTGCAGCCCTGGGAGGCGTGTTTTGCGGAGGCCAAAAAACACGGCCTTTTTACACTGCTCGATGCCGCCCAGACCGCAGGCTGTGTTCCCCTGGCCTTTAACGAACACACCGACGCCCTGGCTTTTACGGGCCACAAAGGGCTGGGGGGCCTGGCGGGGACGGGGGGCTTTATCCTGTCCAAGGCCGCCGCCGCCCTGGTGGAACCCTGGCTTTGCGGGGGCACCGGCAGCGCCTCCGATTCTTTGGATCAGCCCTGCTTCCTCCCGGATAAATTCGAAAGCGGCACGGCGAATGTTCTGGGGATTTTGAGCCTTGCCCTGGGAGTGGAGGAAATACAGGAACAGGGCATTAGAAACATCCGGCAGCGGGAACAGGAACTGACCCGCCGCTTTATGGCCGGGGCCCGGAGCATAGCGGGGCTCACGGTATACGGGCCTGAAAAGGCGGAACAATCGGCCCCCCTGGTTTTGGTAAACGCCCCCAGGGATTCCCCCTGGTTCGACAACGCCGTCCTGGCCCAAAAGCTCTACGATGATTACGGCATTATCACCCGCTGCGGCCTCCACTGTTCCCCCCTGGCCCACCAGTGCGCCGGAACTTTTCCACAGGGCGCCCTGCGCTTCAGCTTTGGCAGCGAAACCACCGCCGAAGAAATCGACACGGCCTTGACCGCTCTGGAAGAAACGATAGTACCCGGTAAACGCCAAACAACCGGATACCAGGGGAAACAA
>JAIRXT010000015.1 GCA_031268125.1 Treponema sp.
GAGCCGGGTGAGGATCCGGTCCAGGCTGTTTGCCATTGCCTGAATCTCCCTTTTGCCGTATGAGGAACTTCGCTCCGGGGCAAGGCCGCTGTTTGCCAGATCCACCATGAAATTCCGCAGGGAAAGCCGTTCCCGGATATTTTCCCGGCTGTAGACATTCCCCCGGTCGTCCATTACGGCAATATCCTGTTCCACCAGGCGGTTTGCCAAGGGTATGTCCCTGGTAACGGCCAGATCCCCCCGCCGGGCCAGATTCACAATACGGTCGTCCGCCGTTCCCTCCCCCGGCGGACAAAGTTCCATGACATCCTCCAGCCCGGGGATCGGATGGTTGGCCGCAAAAATTGCCGTAAGGCCGCAGCGTTTTGCCGCCCGGAGCACCAGTTCCCGGGCCGCCCGGGGACAGGAATCGGCGTCAACGAGGATCTTCACGGGGCCCGCCGGAGCGGTTTCCGCCTTAACGGCCTGCCGGGATGGAGGCGGCGTAGAGGGTGAAGTCTCCCGAAAGGATCAGCGGCTCCGGAGACGGGGGGATAAAGGCCGAACCGCCGGGTTCAAATTCCCAGCAGGCGTCCGAATCCGGTCCGGCGGCCTCCGCTCGGCTTACGGCAAGCCGGCCCGCGGTAACCACGATGATGGCCGGGCCCGGCAGGGGAAAAGGCCCCTGGAGGTTCCTGATAACCGAAAGGGAAAATTCCTTGCAGGGGCTTGGGTAACTGAAAAAAACGGGGTCCGCCGGGGCCGCCCCGGGCCGGTCCGTAAGGAGATCCGGCATAAAGGGATGGAAATACAGAACGTTCATCAGTTCGTTCAGGTCCACATGCTTGGAGGTAAGGCCGCAGCGGAGTACGTTGTCCGAATTGGCCATCAATTCCACCCCAAAACCGTCCATATACGCGTGGAGGATCCCCTCGGGAAGGTAGATTGCCTGGCCCGGCTCCAGACGGATCAGATTAAGGTACAGGGGGGCCAGAATCCCCGGATCTTCGGGGTAGAGTTTCGCAAGACGCTGAACCAGGGGCCAGATACTCCCGTCAATCTCCGGGGGATTCCGTATTTCCGTGGAGACGTAAGCGGTCAACTGTTCCCTCAGTTCTTTGGGCATACCCAGCAGGCCCGCAAGAAAATCCCTCAGCGGAGAACCCCTGCCGTCCGTCAGGGCGGCCCGAAGGGGCGCCAAACCGTTTTGCAGGGAACGGGGGGCGGCGGCAAAGCAGGTAAAAATAAGAAAATCAATGTCCTTGGGATAGCGGAACCCGCAAAGGGCGGTAAAGGGGCTTAAGGCGCAGAGGATCTCCGGCTTATGGTTATCATCCTTGTAATTCCGTTCCGGGGTATCCTGGGCGTTTTCCCGCTGCCATCCCTGCCGGGCCTGTTCTTTGCTGGGGTGGGCCTGGATGGAAAGGGGCCGGGCTGCGGCAAGAAGCTTGAACAGGAAGGGGAGGCCGCCGAAATTTACCGCAGCCTCCTTCCCCACAAAACAGGGAGGATCGGCGGCGATAAGCTGCGCCAAACTCTTGGGGGGCTGATTTTTCAGCATTGAAGGGGCCGCGGGGTGTACTCCCATCCAGAGTTCCGCCCAAGGTTCTCCCGTGGGGTTTTCACGGCGCAATAACCGGGGTATCCAGGAGGGGGAACCCCATTCGTAGTGTTTTACCGGGTTTTCAAGGAAGTACAGGGCCTGAACCGTCCCGTTTTTATCCTTTCCGATGGTCTCATCGAGCCGGGCAAAAAGGTTTATGGTGCGCTGCAGAGCCTCTTCCTCCTCTGTTGCATGAGCGTTGTGCCGGACCCTGTGGAGTTCATCGCAAAGTGTAAAACCGGTAAGAATGGCGATCTTTAAGGGATCCTTCAAACCGGTGGATTTTTGCATGTCCCGTACTTTGAGGTAGTACTCCTGCAAAAGCTTTTCCAGGTAGGATCTTTCTTCATCCGCACTTATGGTAAAGGAAGTACCTAGAATTTCCAGACGCAGATCGTTTGGGGACATGGCAGGTTAAAAAATATCGAGTTCCCCGGAACCGTCGTCCCGGGAGGATTCGTCCCCCAAGGGAACCTGTTCTGCATCTTCCCCGCTGCCGGGTTCCGGCTTTGCCCCCGCGCCGGGGGATTCGGCCTTTTGTTCCGCCGGCGCCGGATTTGAAACCGGGACCTCTTTTTTCTGTCCCCCCGATCCTCCGTCCTTCCGGCCCGCCCGCCGGGATTCCTGTTCGGGAGCCGGCGGGGTAATGCTTTTTTCTATGATGTCTTCAAACCGGTTCAGCCGGTCCAGAGCGGAGAGAATTCCCTCTTCGATGCGGCCCTGATCCTCCTTAAACCTCTGGATCACGATATCAAGATCGGCGATCCGCTTTTGGTAAGAATCGAGTTTTCCCTGCAACTGGGAATTTTCCCGGGAAATTCGTTCCACATACTCAATGGCCCGGACTACCTTTGCTTCCAGCAGTTTGACCTGTTCAAGGGTTATCATGGTATACTCCCCGCCGGCCGTTTAACCGGATATGCCGGCTGTTTTTGCCTTTCCTACGATGGCCTTAAAGGCGGCCGCGTCCTGTACCGCCAGATAGGCTAAAGCCTTCCGGTCGATGCTAACCCCCGCCTTAAGAAGGCCGTTTATCAGCCGGGAATAGGTAATTCCCTCCGCCCGGCAGGCGGCGTTGATCCTGATGATCCATATCCGCCGGAAATTGCCCTTCCGGTCCCGCCGGTCCCGGTACGCATAGGAAAGACCTTTGGTAACGGCGTCTTTCGCCGTCTTATAATTGGAATGTCTGCGGCCCCAGTAACCTTTGGCCTGCTTTAAGATTTTCTTACGATGGTTCTTCCTTTTGGCGCCATCTACCGCTCTTGGCATATTTTTCTCCTTATGCTGACAGGGTCAACGGTTTTAACCGTAGGGCAATAGCCGTTTTTTTATGACGGCCACATTATCGCTTGACAGGATACCGCCGTGACGGAGTTTTCGCTTCCGTTTGGCAGACTTTTTGGTAAGGATATGCCGGAGGTTCTGTTTCTTGTACTTGACCCTGCCGGTTCCCGTAAAAGAGTAGCGCTTGGCCGCGCTTTTCTTTGTCTTCATCTTGGGCATATACCGCTCCGTCTCTTATTTTTTGGTTTTAGGGCTTAACACCATGGACATGAACCGCCCTTCCATAGCCGGAGCTTTATCCATCACGTATTCCCCTTCCACCCGGGCCAGGACATCCTTAAGGACCTCCAACCCCAATTCCGTGTGGGCAAGCTCACGGCCCCGGAAACGGACCGTTACCTTGACCTTATTGCCTTCCCCTAAAAATTCGCGGACATGCTTGGACTTAAAATCCAAATCATGTTCGTCAATCTTCGGCTGCATCCGGATTTCTTTAAGCTTTAGCAGTTTCTGCTTCTTTTTAGAATCCCGGACTTTTTTCTCATTCTCAAATTTGAATTTGCCGTAATCCAGAATCTTAACCACCGGCGGGTTAGCCTGGGGGGCCACCTCCACCAGATCAAGGCTCAGGCTCTTGGCAATTTCAAGGGCCTCCAGGGTACTGATAATCCCCTGCCGTTCACCCTCATCCCGGATCAGGCGTACTTCCCGTACCCGGATCTGCTCGTTTATCCTTAAATCCCTTTCCGACAACTGACCTCCTCCGCCCCCACGGGGCAGGGGACAGTTAAGGTTAATATATCAGAATGATAAGGATTTTGTCTACTGGGTTCAGTAATTCTCCAGGAATTCCGAATTCAAAATTCCAAATCCGAAAAGAGACGTAAAAAATCATCGGCTTTCCTGCCGGCCTCCCGGCTGGAAAGAATCCGGGGCCCCCACTCCCTGTTTTT
>JAIRXT010000062.1 GCA_031268125.1 Treponema sp.
GGTCGCTATTGTTCATTACTGGCTTGTTAATATGCGGGGCGGAGAAAAAATGCTTGAAGCCCTGCTGGAGTTGTTTCCCCAGGCAGAAATCTATACTCATGTCTATGATCCTTCCGCAGTTTCGGCTCTGATCAACTCTCATAAAGTATACACCTCCTATATCAACAGGCTTCCTTTTGCAAAAAGGTTCTATCAAATTTACATGCCCCTTATGCCGGGTGCGCTTAAGGAATTTAATTTGCAGGGCTATGAATTAATCATCTCAAGTGAGGCGGGACCCGCTAAAGGGGTTGTCCCCAATCCCGCCGCTTATCACCTCTGTTATTGCCACAGCCCCATGCGTTATCTTTGGGATATGTACCATGTTTATTTTCAAAAATCGAATTGGGCGGTACGCTTTTTCATGAAGAAGCTGATCCCTGCTCTTAGGACGTGGGATATTACTTCAGCAAATATGGTTGATCGTTTTGTAACTAATTCACATTATGTGGCAATGCGTATCAGGCGCTACTACCGGAGGGAGGCGGAAGTTGTTTTTGGTCCCGTACCCATTGAAAAATTTGCAGCCTGTGAACGGAAGCCGGAAGACTTTTACCTTTTTTTCGGCCAAATTACGGAATACAAGCGGGCCGATATAGCTATTGAAGCCTGTATTGCCAGCGGGCGCAGGCTCCTGATTGCCGGATCCGGCGCCCGGAAAAAGGATATCCGCCGCTATCAAAAATCGCCCTTGGTACAGTTTTTGGGAAGGGTAGATGACGGTGAGCTTACTGGCCTGTTCTCCCGGGCCAGGGCTTTGTTATTTCCCGGCATAGAAGATCTGGGACTGGTTCCCATAGAAGCCAATGCGGCGGGTTGTCCGGTCATTGCCTTCCGGCAGGGGGGCGCCCTGGACACGGTAAAGGAAGGGGTTACCGGGCTGTTTTTTGATGAGCAAAGCCCTGCCGCCCTGATTCGTGCGATGGATCGGTTTGAAGAAATCGAAACTTCTTTTTCCGGGCGGGCAGTTTTTACGGAACATGTGGCCCAGTTTTCCGGAGAAGTCTTCAAAGAGCGAATCATGCGTATCATCGCAGAGAAAAAACGGTTATAATATACTCATGAACATTCTGGAATTTGAAAAATGGTATCGCGTCCGCTATGCCAGGACCAGTTCGGCCCTCACTTCTTCGGCTTTCGTAGTCTCCGATCTTTTTGGGATCATGCTTTCCTTCGGGGCGGGCTTCTTTTTTGTTAATCTTTACGACATCAGCGCCATCAATTTTAAGTCGTTTATCACATATTGGCCCTATTTGCCTGTTTTCATACTTATCTTCCAGATAAGCGGCCTCTATCCGGGAGTTTCCCTTGCCCCATCGGAAGAACTTCGTCATTTTACTGTAAGTTCCATCCTGGCCCACGGGGGGATCATCTTATCACGGTATATTGAAGATCAGGAATTTGACGCCATATCTGTTGCCTTTATCATCAGTTTCGTATGTTCCCCGGTTGCCCTCACGGTAATGCGCGGCATAATGCATAATATCCTCAGCAAGAGCGGTCTGGGGGGAATCCCGGCGGTAATTTTTGGCAGCGGACCAATGGGC
Source organism: Treponema sp. (assembly GCA_031268125.1). Lineage (GTDB taxonomy): Bacteria > Spirochaetota > Spirochaetia > Treponematales > Breznakiellaceae > JAISFT01. Next base: position 1,587 of record JAIRXT010000062.1, read on the forward strand.
CGTCTTGTTATTGACCGGCTCCTGAGAGGCAAACGATCCGGTTATATACCGGTTCTGATTCTGGACAATACCCCCGGTCCGGAAGGAATGTACAAAAATATCCCCATTATCCATGATATATTGATTGGTCCTGAAATTGTTGAACGGTTCAAAATACGAATGGCCATTGTAGCCATGCCGGAACTGTCCCAGGATGATTTAACCAAATTGCTTAATTACTCGGTGTCGGCATTCCGGTATTCTGTGCTTATTCCCGATTTTTCCAGCGTTACCAATATTTGGATGTCCGTCAGGGATTTTGACGGTATTCTTGGTTTTGTAACCAGCCACCGGCTTAAAATGTTTTGGAACCTCGCAATTAAACGGTTCAACGATTTATTTTTTGTGATTGCCGGCGGTTTAATTCTTTTGCCTTTTCTGCTCATTATTGCCCTTTTGATAAAACTAAGTTCTCCGGGCCCGGTGCTTTACAGCCACCGCCGACTGGGAAAAAATGGTAAATATTTTAACGCGTACAAATTCAGGTCTATGGTGAATAATTCACAGGATGTTTTAGAAAGACTGCTTTCACAATCCCCCGAGCGGCGTAAAGAATGGGAGGAAAATCACAAACTGAAAAATGACCCCAGGATAACAGTTATCGGAAAATTTTTAAGGCATACCAGCTTTGATGAATTTCCCCAGTTTATCAATATCCTGAAGGGGGAGATGAGTCTGGTGGGGCCCAGACCGGTAGTTGATGAAGAAGTAGGAAAATACGGCAAGGACTTTGACCGTATTTTTTCAGTCAAGCCCGGGCTTACAGGTTTGTGGCAGGTATCGGGCCGCTCTGATACCAATTACTCTGAACGGGTTGCTTTTGATACATATTACCTTCAAAGCTGGTCGGTATGGCTGGATCTTTGGGTGTTACTTAAAACCGTTAGTGTTGTTATTAAAGGGAAAGGAGCGTATTGATGCCAAAAAAAACAATACCTGTTTTTTTTATTTTGTTTTCCTGCTTTGGATTTTTTTTATTTTCTCAGGTAACGCCTGTGGTCCCCCTGCGTTCTATTAATGAAATTTTTCCCTATCTGGATGAGGGAACAAGGGAACGGGCATTTTCCGCCGGTGGTCATTTCGCTTCCTATGGGGAAGATTATCAAATTATGAATGCCCCGGGTCTCGATCCTCAAATTCGTTCTTTCCTTGCCGGTATTGAACCTTCAGTGGTCGTAGAATGCCTTTTGGTTGTTCCTTATTCTTCGGGACCTATGGAACTGGTTGATATTTACAATGCCATCCGCCATATCCGCGCATTAAAAGGACGACTGTATCCTTCACAAAGCCGGGGGACGGCGGTCCCGCTTTTCGAAGACGCTACCCGTATTTCAAGTACCAGAAGAACTTCGACTCTGGAAGATCCTCCCCCGCGGGAAGCTATGCCCGATTCTGAAACGATTTACATCCGGCTAAAGGATACCAACTTTGGCAATTCTTATTACCGGGCCGAGATCGAACAAAAATCCCGGGGCTTTACTTATAACCTTTCGAATAACCGGGATTTAAGTTATATTGTTTTTCCGGTTATTAAATCGGGCCGGTTTATTGCTCAATTTTATTTTGAACCTCTAATTGAAGGTATTCTTGTTTATTGCCTGAGCGGTGCCGAAGTTTCCGATTTTGTTGCCTCAAAGGTGGATATGCCCTCCGCCATTCAGAAACGGCTGGAAGTTATTCTGAGCTGGGCTATTGATGGTATGAGCGGACGTTTATAAATGTCATAAGAGGCTTTCCCAAAACTTCAGTTTTTGGGAAAGCTACCCTGATTTTAATAGAAAAAGCGGTCTAAAACCCGCTTTTTCGGAAGCCAATCCCAAAACTAACCGAGTTTTGGGATTGGCTCCATAATGCCGCTATTTTCCCCTGTTACGGGACAGGATTGGGATAGAGGCGCTTATAAACGGTAAAATACGATTCCCCCTGAAATTCCGCAGCGGCGGCCGGATCTGCGAATGAATCGTGGTCCGGCTGCGGGCAGGCGGATCCTTCGTCCAAATCCCGCAGCGATCTGCGGGGAACTCCTGCCAAGACGGCGAATCTTTTAAGCCGGTAAAGAGCGGAATTCCCGGCGGGAGCTTTTGCTCCGGAATCTCCCAGAGACATGCGGAATTCCTTTTCTTTTTCCTTGGGGATAATGATCCGGGAGTTATTGGACGTAATATATCCAAACCCCCAGAGCAGCGAAGACAAAGAATGTTTTTTTTGTCCCCGTAGAATGTAGTAATTTTCCGCCGTTGTAACGGCGAACCCCGGGGGCAGATACCGGTTCAAAAGGTCAACAAAAATTGCGGGATTAACAAATTCCACCGTATCCAGGGCGGCTATCTCGGCATCGGAAGCAATGCCCAGAGACAAAGGCGCTACAACCTCAAGCCGCGGCAGCGGGTTAAAACCCGCCGAATACAGGACCGGAATATCCGCCCGTACAAAGGCCATAGAGAACACTTCCAGAACCGACAGATGTGAATGAAACACCGCCCGGTCTTTCTTCTCAAATGAAAAAAGCAGCCTCCGGGTCCCCGCCTCGCTGTCCCCGGTTCCGATATTGTTGCCGGTTTCCTCCCCCACTCGCCCGGCAGAAATAACTTCATCTTGTATTATATTCCGTACATTGTCGGCGGAACTGGCCGCGGCGGTCCCGGCGTTTCGGATGATTTTTGCTTCCGCGTTGCACACGCCGCAGGGATGTGTGCATTTTTCGATACAGGGTGAAGTAAATTCACGGGAATTGGACCGGGAATACTCCTGGGAAAAATATTTTTCTGTTGTTCCGCTCCCGATGTGATCCCAGGGAAGGGCCTCCTCTGTTTTCCAGCCGGACAAGACTTGGGAAACCATATCCTGGTATTCCAAAAGAATTTCCCGCAATGTTTCTTTTTTTGCCTCATCCTGCCATGCCTCAAGACAACAGCCCCTACGCCAGGCTTTTTCGATAAAGGCAGAACAACGCTCATCTCCGCGGCTCAAAACACCTTCAACAAGGGATATCAACGGATTGGAAACACTAATTTTATGGCCGGAGGGTCTAAGACGGCTGCGGATATAGTTTAGCGATGCTTCCGCTTCCGCTATACCAATCTGGGGCAGCCGCTGGTAAGGCGTGTGGGGCTTGGGTACGAATACGCCGACATTGACGCTAAAATGGATACCGGTTCTACGGGCCGCTTCCAGAACAAAAGAAACGATGGATTGTGCTTCGGGAGAATCCCCGTCCCCGGCCGGAAGACCGATCATAAAATAAAATTTTGCCCCCCGCCACCCGTTTTTCCGGGCGCGGCCCAGTATGGCGGTTATGCTGTCCAGGGAAACTTCTTTATTGACAGCCCTTTGCCCGGATTCCCGGGGAGTTTCTACAGCGAAGGTAAGACCGCTTTTACGAACCAGTGAAATTTTTTCCAGGAGCTCAAGGGAAAATGTCGAGACCTTGAGTGAGGGAAGCTGGAAGGATATGTGAGAAGCGGAAAATCGGCGGTTTAGGGATTCCGAAAGGAGGTCCAGATGATCATAATCGCCTGAGGAAAGGGAAGAAAGGCTTATCTCCCGGTAGCCTCCCTTTCGGATGAATTCCTCCGCTTCTTTAATGACCTGTTCAGAATTTTTCTGCCGCATGGGACGGTACCAGTACCCCGCATGACAGAAACGGCAGCCGTTAGGGCAGCCTCGCATTATTTCTACCGCCCCGTGGTGTTGCACTGCCTTCATGCTGGACACAGGGAAAACGGCGGCGGGAGCGTTTCTCCCGGCAAAATCATGATCGACCGCCCTCACGGCCCCCTCTTTTCCCCGGGTCCAGACGTGGGGATGCCGCTCTATAGCATGGAGAAGTTTCCCCCTGCCCTCCCCCTTCATTTCCGCCAGATTTTTTACAAGATCAAAAAAACCGGCCTCCGCTTCCCCTATCCAGAATGCGTCAATAAAGGCGGCGTAGGGCAGCGGGTTGGAAACACAGGGCCCCCCCATAATAACAATAGGATGTTCCTCCCCCCGCCGTTCGCGATGAATGGGGATTCCTGCCAGATCCAACATGGCAAGGACAGAGGTAATTCCCAGTTCATACCCCAGGGTAAAAAGCAGGAGATCTAATTTCCCCAGGGGGATTCCCGTGTCAAGGGCGTATAGGGGAAGCGGCCGTTCCCGCAGCAGGGATTCGAAATCAGGAGCCGGAGCGAAAACCCGGTCACAGGAAATGCCGGGGATTTCGTTCAACCGGTTGTAAAGGATTCTCATTGCCTGATTCGACATACCGATTTCATAAAGATCGGGAAAGGCAATGGCGGTTTGGAACGGAGCTCCTGGGGAGGCCAGCATGCCGTATTCGCCGCCTGTATAGCGGGCGGGTTTCTCAACACTCAGGAGGGCTTCCCCCAAGTCCCGAAGCGGATTAATGAGTGTAACGTCTGACATAAATGCTTAAGGCAAGCCCAACCCCAATCATGGCGGAAAGAACCGAAGACCCTCCATAGGACATGAACAGCAGGGGAATACCGGTAATCGGCATAATACCCATAGTCATGCCCACATTGATCAGAAAATGAAAGACATACACACCCGCCAGTCCTGCGGCAATATAAGCGCCGAATGAATCCGCCGTAACCCGCATAATCCGTACCAGCCTGAGACATATTAACAGAAAAAGTACGAATACCAAAAGCCCCCCCAAAAGCCCCCATTCCTCAGTAAAAATGGAAAAAATAAAGTCCGTACTCTGCTGGGGGAGAAAACGATAATGGCTCTGGGTCCCCCGGAGATAACCCTTTCCCATAAGACCCCCGGAACCTATGGCGGTTATGGATTGGATAATGTGCCAGCCCGCCCCCTGGGGGTCCACGTTGGGATCAAGAAATACAATAAGCCGTTTGATCTGGTAGTCCCTTAACACCAGATGCGCAACAAATGACAATCCAAGGGATAGAATTACTACCATAGATCCGTAGAGAATCCAGAAAAAGTAGTGTTTCTTGTATCGTAGAAACCCGGTAAGGGCAATGACCGAAATAATACCCAGAGCGATCATGGCGCTAAGAACAAAACGGGAATTGGCCAGAATCTCCAGGGACGGTATAGCATTATGCATGATATCCCGCTGCCACAGGGGCAGCACCGTAAGAACGGCAGTAATACTGATGCAGGATATCAGGAAAAATATATAACGCATGGATACGCCGGCAATAAAAGTCATGGCGATGAGGATAGGGATAAAGACCAGGGAAGTTCCAAAATCGGGCTGAAGCAGAATAATTCCCATCGGGATAAACACGATGACACAGGAAACGATGAAACGGAAGAAAGTCTTTGGGGAACGGCGGGTATCGTCCAAATACCGGGCGAGCAGGAGAATCGTAGAAATTTTGGCAAATTCCGACGGCTGAATTCCAAAACTGCCGATGCCGAGCCATGCGCGGGCGCCGTTTACCAATTTTCCGAACAGGCAGGTGTATATCAACAGGGCCAGGGTTCCCAGGTAAAGGTAAACAGCAAGATTTCTAATACGGCGATAATCAATCATAGCAAGAATCAAAGCGGTAACAAGTCCCACAGCAACCCAGATGATCTGTCTGATATACTCTTCGGAAACAAGCACCCCCGTGGAGGTAAGAGCGGAAGAATAAATGAACAGTATTCCAAAGACCGCAAGAACCACGGCGGCTAAAAGCAGGAAATAATCAATTTCCAGTATATCCCTAAGCCTCACTCACGCCTCCCCTGAATAGGCACGAGGTACTGAAGTCCCAGAGCCGCCACCGCATCTTCGTAGCTTTGCTGTGCGAATATTCCCTGAAAGATGATCGCCGAAGCGTATGGAGCCCACCATTCCCAGGGATTTGCCGCTTCAACAATAAGGGAAACCACAATCTGTTCCTCACTCGACACGGCGTTATATGGGGCATAGGCGGCGAACCAGGAATGCCAGCGATCCTGCAGCCCTACTTCGCCGGTACCGGTTTTTCCCGCAATCTCCACGCTCCTGATATTGAGGGGAAACCGGGCCGTACCTTCACTGATAACTCCCCGCATGTCCCGCTTTACCGCATCAAATACTTTTTTATCAATGATACTTTCGTGAAGCAATTCGGGACGAATATTCTGTTCCACTGCCCCGGATACGGGGTCCCGTATTTCTTTGAGCAGATGCGGTTTATATACTTTCCCGTCGTTGGCTACCATGGCGATCATATTGGCCATTTGGATCGGAGTTACCAGCGTGTAACCCTGGCCGATGGACATATTCATTGTATCTCCTCCCTGCCAACGGTCGTGGTAACGGCGTTCTTTCCATTGCGGCGTAGGTATGAACCCGGAAACTTCTCCCGGGAGATCTATGCCTGTAAGTTCTCCAAAACCATAATCCATAGAATATGATACGATGCGTTCTACCCCAAGGTAATCCCTGCCCACCGCCCAGTAATAAATATCGCAGGACTGGGCCATAGCCTGGTGCAGGTTGAGTCTGCCGTGTCCGGGACGACGGATATGACACCTCCACTGGCGGTCCCCGTAGGTAATTTCACCAAGGCAGTCCACAAGTTGTTCCGGGGGGAAGGCATTTTCCGCTAGAATCCCTGTGGTCATGACAATCTTGAAGGTGGATGCCGGGGGATAATTTGATTGAATCGCCCGGTTAAGAAAGGGTTTATTGGGATCGTCTATCAGACTTTGATATTCGGCGCCAACATCACTGCGGCTGAAAATATTAGGATCATACCACGGATAGGAAACCATAGCAAGAATTTCTCCGGTGGCGGGCTTCATGACCACAACCGCCCCTGTCCGTGATCCCAGCGCCTTTTCCGCGAGGGTCTGGATTGAACGGTCTATCGTGAGGACCAGATTTTTCCCCATCTGCGGGGGATCTCTGGTATCATCGCCGCTTCCCGCAATGCGGCGGCCCCGGACATCAACGGTACGGGTTTCCTGGCCCTTTTCCCCTCTGAGAATCTCATCGTACTGCCGTTCAATCCCCGCTTTGCCGATGGTGTCCCCCTGCTGGTAACCGCGGTTGTAAAGCATGGTCAGTTCGTCTCTGGTAATGTCTCCCATATAGCCCAGGACATGGGAGAGGCTTCCGGAATCCGCGTAGTTCCGCAGAGGTTTTGACTGCCAGGAAACTCCCGGCAGGGTGTCCGCGTTTTCCGCCAGTGCGGAGACGAGGGGAAAGCTCACATTGACCGCAATTTCCACAGGCTGATACAGGTAATAATACTGCGGGGGAATTTTGCGATCTATTTGTTCCCGGGAAATTCCCAGTATATCCGCAACCCTGTCAAAGATACTGTCAAGCTCGTTTTGGGGTACCTCCGCGGGAGTAATGCTGACGGCAAAAGAGTCGGTATTCAGAACCAGGGGCTGGAGAAAATTGCGGTCATAGATTTCTCCGCGCTGGGCGGGGATTATCGTGGTTCTGCGGGAGATATTCTGGGCCCGGGAACGGTAGAGTTCCCCGCTCAGGATCTGCAGACTGAAAAGCCGGACCGCGTAAAGTGTAAAGACTGCAATAAAAAATAACCGCAGTATCCGTATTCGTTTTTCCGATCTGGTTGCTCCGTTTTCTTCATCCGGGTACATTAATTATCACCTTTCCCTGCAAGAAGGGGCCGAAAAAGCTTAAGCAGACCAAAAAGAAAGGGAGCGCTTATGGTATTCAGAAAAAGTTCTATCCACAGGGTCGGGGCGGCCAGGGAGTAAGCGGGAACCGCCCCGGACAGGAGCAGGTGAAACACAAAAAACATGAACGCCTTGAACAGAGTTGCTGCGGCGCAGAGAATCATGGGAAGAAATATCGCATCAAGAAAAAACGTTCCTTTTAATAAACCCGCGGCGGCGCCCATGATGGTACGGATCAGGGCGTTCAGGCCCAGAGGAGCGTTAGAAACAAGATCCAGAAGAAGACCGGAAAAAAATCCGGTAACCTGGCCGGTCATAACCCCGTTTACGTATGCGCTGTAAACGATAATTCCCAGGGTAAAATCAGGAATAGTATTGTACAGGGAGATATGGAGAAAAAGTGTGGATTGAAGCAGAATGGCCGCCAGAGAAAAAACCGCCGCCCAGATTACATTTTTAGCCATCCTGTTCTCCCTCCCCGATTACAAATACATATTCAAGACGGGAAAAATCAACAATACTTTCCAGTTCTACCTCCATAGAAATTTCGTACTCCTGATAATGAATAGTATTAACCCGCCCGATGTTTATTCCTCCCGGATACACCCCGCCTGTACCGTTGGTAACAATAAGATCCCCGTAATTTATTTCGTCACGGGCCCGCTTCCTGATAAAGCGCATCCGCAGCGGGATATCGGCGCTGCCCTGCCCTTCCACAATTCCATCGTAACGGGACACGGAAAACCGGGATGAAACAAAGGAACCGGCATCGTAAACAGGCATTACCAGGCTTTCAAACTGTCCTGCCTGAACAACTTTGCCCACCAGGCCCTGGATGCCGTTTTGCCAGGCGATTACCGCCATGTTATTCTCCACTCCCGAGTATTTACCTTTGTTGATTACCAGGGCGGAAAAAAGGTTATCCGGGTCCCGGCCGATAAGTTCCGCGGGGATGTGAAGATAGTCGAGAGACCGGGAAAAATCTAACTGCTCCCGGAGCCGGAGATTCTCCTGCCGGATCTCCGCGGCGGTCCGTTCCAACTGCTCGTAACGGGCCAGGCGGCTGCTCAGTTCTGCATATTCCCGCCGCAGATTAGCCAGTTCCCGGACGGAAAGAGCGGTACGGGAAACAAGGGAGCCGGCTTCGTATATCCCCCCCCTGATCCCGGAAAATAAGCTGAGTCCAAAATCCTTAATATCGACAATAAAACTACGGGTGGAAAGGAGGAGCAGTGTAAAAGACACTATAACCAAGGCAGCGAAAACATAGGATGTTAAACCTAAACGGGCTGCGGTTCTTTTTTTCCCCTTGATTGCCATCCTCTTTAACCATTTAGATTATCATAAATACTGCGGGTATTGTCGAATCCCCTGGCATATTCAAAATATTTACCTGCCCCAAGGGCCACACAGTCCAGCGGAGATTCCGCCAGAATTACCGGTACGCCGGTTTCCTTGCCTATAAGCTTATCCAGACCTTTAAGAAGAGAACCCCCTCCGGTCATTACGATACCGCGTTCGACAATGTCCGCCGCCAGTTCCGGCGGGGTCTTCCCCAGAGTTGCTTTGATCTCTTCAACAATTTGCGTGATAGGATCGTGCAGGGCGTCCCGGACTTCCACGGAATCGATCTCCAGCCGCCGGGGAAGGCCCGTTATGGCATCGGTACCCTTAATCTCCACCTTTTCGATGGTTTTGTCCGGGGAGGCGTTGCCGATTTCGATCTTGAGCCGCTCCGCGGTCTGCTCGCCGATGATGAGATTGTGGACGCTGCGGACGTGTTTGATGATGGCTTCGTTGAATTCGTCCCCCCCCAGGCGGATGGCATTAGTAACTACCATGCCTCCCAGAGAGATGACGGAAATTTCCGTGGTTCCCCCGCCTATGTCGCAGATCATGTGGCCCGCGGGTTCAAAGATCGGGATGCCCGCGCCGATTGCCGCGGCCCGGCTTTCCTCAATGACGATGACTTCCCGGGCCCCCGAT
>JAIRXT010000108.1 GCA_031268125.1 Treponema sp.
CGTTTTTTTGCAATTTGGCAAAGGGCGAAAAGGCGTCCCCCGGCAATTTTACTTTTACAAAATTTTTCGATGGAAAAGACGCCTGTCACAGATTTTTATATGTTAGAGTTGTTCGATAACCTTTCGTTATTGAACAAGTTCCTTAAAAAACTGCAAAAGGCTTTAGCCTTTTGCGAGACTTGTTCAACAACCGAAACCCGGCAGGGTTCAATAAAAAGGTTGTTGAACTAGTCCAATATTATCTGGTTTTATTGAGGCTGTTCCAAAACTTTAGTTCTGGAACAAGCTCTATTCATAAATTCATAAATTTTTTACAATGCATTCAAAAAGCATTGTACTTACCCTGCCGGTATGCCTTGCCGCACTCCAAAAAAAAGAAGTTTTGGGGAAATATTTTTGTAAAAATCATAATTTAGACACAATTGGGGTTTATGCTTGAAAAGCGGGGGAGTTTTATATGCAGGTGAATTTAAAACCGGTTTCGTTCCGTATTGGCGGCATGACCTGCGTGAACTGCCAAAACCGGATAGAAAAACAGTTGATGAGTACCGCGGGCATTGCGGAAGCAGCGGTAAATTTTAACACCGGGTCGGCGGCGGTTGTTTACGATGCCTCTATACTTACGGTTGACAGGATCACTGCGGTGGTGGAAGGGCTGGGTTACCGGATTCTTGACGGCAGGGGGCGGAACTCCGGCGCGGCGGAGATTGCCGGAACCCTGGCGATCATCCTTGCCCTGTACGTGCTGCTGCGGGGCCTGGGGATTGGCGCCTTGGCCTCCGCGTTCCCCCTGGCGGAGGCGGGCATGGGCTACGGCATGCTGTTCGTCATCGGCCTGATTACCTCGGTACACTGTATCGTCATGTGCGGGGGGATTAACCTTTCCCAGTGTATCCCCGGGGCTGCTGCGATTCCGGCGGCGGAGGACAGGCGGCGAATGCTCTCCCCCGCCATCTTCTACAATGCCGGCCGGGTGGTTTCTTACACCGCCGCGGGGGTCCTGGCCGGGGCGCTGGGGTCGGTGGTAAGCGTATCCGGGCGCTTTCAGGGCCTGGTGCAGCTTGCCGCCGGGGCCTTTATGGTGATTATGGGGATCAACATGCTGGGTTTTTTCCCCGCCCTGCGGCGGTTCAACTTCCGCCTTCCCCGGTTTCTTGCCCGGAAGATCGACAATCAAAAAAACGCCGGCAAAAGCCCCCTGTTTATCGGCCTCCTCAACGGCCTGATGCCCTGCGGCCCCCTGCAGGCCATGCAGCTTTACGCCCTGTCCACCGGGAACCCCCTGGCCGGGGGAATCTCCATGTTCCTCTTCAGCATGGGGACGGTCCCCCTGATGTTCGGCCTGGGGGCCTTTAGTTCCCTGCTGAGCCGCGGCGCCGGAAGACCCGCCCTTACGCGCCGGATAACCCAGGCCGGGGCCGTCCTTATCACGGTGATGGGGATGACCATGTTCGGTTACGGCTTTAACCTTTCGGGTTTCAATTTTTCGGGCTTTAGTTTTGACGCCGTCCGGGGGGTCATGGCGGCGATCCGTTCCCCTGCCATAAACCGGGGGGGCGCCCCGGCGGCGGTCCCGTCCCCGGTGGAAAACGGCGTCCAGGTAATCAACTCCACCCTGAGCGGGGGCCGCTACCCGGCAATCACGGTACAGGCGGGCATCCCGGTACGGTGGATCATCGACGCCCCGGCGGGGAGCATCAACGGCTGTAATAACCGTATGATCATCCGGGAATACGGGATTGAACACAGTTTCCGGCCCGGCGAAAACATCGTAGAGTTTACCCCCGCCAGAACGGGCAGATTCCCCTACTCCTGCTGGATGGGGATGATCCGCAGTTCCATTACGGTGGTGGAACAGGACCCGGAAAGAATCGCGGATTCCGGCAGTGGTTCCGGCGGCCCCATCGGCAGGGGCAGCCCAGCCCCCTCCCCGGCGGGAGCGGTAATTCCCACGGACCAGATAGCCCTGGCGGAACTGCGGGGAGACGGCAGCCAGGCCCTCAGCATAAACCTGCGGGACGGGGGCATCGAACCGGCGGTCCTGGTCATGCAGCGGGGAATTCCGGCGGCATGGACCATCAACAACGATTCCCTTGATCCGGGGAACGGCCGCCTTATCTTTCCCGCCTATTTTGTCCGGCTGGATATGGCGCCGGGGGACAATATCATTCAGCTTACCCCTGTGGAGGATTTTGATTTTTCCACCGCCGACAACGTGTTCTACGGCTATGTGAAGGTGGTGGACGATTTGGGCAATGTGGATATAGAGGCCGTCAGGGCGGAAGTTTTGGAACATGAAACCCTGATATACCCGGAGGCGTATTTTGAAACTGTCTACTAAACTGATTAAGTCAAACGGCAGCCGGAAGGGTGCCGACGGCAGCCGTGGTATATATTTTTTAGTACAGGAGGAAACATGAAAATGTTTTTTAAGGGCCGCAGTATTTCTGTTTTAGCGGCGGGTATTTTAACAGCAATTCTGTTAACGGCGGCCGCTCCTGCCTTTGCGCAGAGCGGACAGCTCAACGTAGTCAAGCCCGCGATTGCCGACCGGGACCTGGTGATCCCCCTTTCGGAACTGACGGCGGACGCGGTATTCTACCCGGTAGATATTGAGGGAACCCGGCTGGAGGTCCTGGCGGTCAAGGCCCCAGACGGGTCCGTCCGCACCGCGTTTAACACTTGCCAGGTATGCTACACTTCGGGCCGGGGTTTTTACAAACAGGAGGGAACGGTCCTAGTCTGCCAGAACTGCGGCAACCGTTTCCGCATGAGCCAGGTAGGGGTACGTTCCGGGGGCTGTAACCCGGTCCCCATCTCCACGGCCAACAAAACGGTAACGGACAGGGAGATTACCATTTCCAGGGACTTCCTCAAAGAAGCCAAGGTAATCTTCAGCCGCTGGCGGCGGGGGTAGTTTCTGTGGAAACCGGACCCAAAAAGATCAACTGCGGTTTTCTTAACAAATATAGCAAGGAGTACAAAATATGCAAAGCGAAACATTAGCTATTGGCGGCATGACCTGTGCGGCCTGTGTAATGCGGGTTGAAAAGGCCATCCGCAAACTGGAAGGCATAGAAAGCGCCGCGGTAAACCTGGCCACCGAAAAAGCCACGGTGGTCTACGATCCGCTCATCGTCAGAATATCCGCAATCCGGGAGGCCGTTGAAAAGGCCGGCTACAAGGCCCTGGAACTCAAGGAGGGCGCGGCAGACGAAGACAAACTGCGCAAAGAAAAGGCGATACGGGTCCTTAAAATTAAATTTGTCATCGCCGCCTCCCTGGGCCTGCCCCTGCTCTACCTTGCTATGGCCCCCATGCTCCCCTGGCCCCTCCCCTTCCCCAGGGCCCTGGCCCCCATGAACTACCCCCTGATCTACGCCCTGGCGGAACTGGCCCTGGTCATCCCCATCATCGCCGCGGGTTACAAGTTCTACACGGCGGGCTTTAAAAACCTCCTCCACCGCAGCCCCAACATGGACAGCCTTATTGCCGTCGGCACCTCGGCGGCCTTTATCTACAGCACCGTTAATGTCTGGCAGATCTACCGGGGAAACTTCCGGGCCGTAAAATCCCTGTACTACGAAACCGCCGGAATTATCATCGCCCTTATCCTCCTGGGCAAAACCCTGGAAGCCGTGTCCAAGGGCCGCACCAGTGAAGCCATCAAACGCCTCATGGGCCTGGCCCCCAAAACGGCGATCATCATCGCAAAGACCGCTTCCGGCGAAGACACGGAAAAAGAAATCCCCATCAGCGAAGTGCTTCCCGGCGACATCGTGGTAGTAAAACCCGGCGCCAAGATTCCTGTGGACGGCGCCGTTACGGAAGGGATCAGCACCGTCGACGAATCCATGCTCACCGGGGAAAGCATGCCCGTCGACAAAAAACCCGGCGACCTGGTTTACGGAGCCACCATCAACGCCAACGGCCTCCTCCGCTTCCGGGCGGAAAAAGTCGGCAGCGATACTGCGCTGGCCCAGATCATCCGCCTCGTGGAAGACGCCCAGGGATCCAAAGCCCCCATCGCCCAAATGGCCGACATCGTATCCGGCTACTTCGTCCCCATTGTCTGCGCCATCGCCCTGGCCGCCGGCATCGCCTGGTTCGCCGCCGCCTCCGCGGGCATGGTCAGCCTCCCCCCCGGAAAATCGCCGCTGAAATTCTCCCTTACCATCTTCATCTCCGTCCTCGTCATCGCCTGCCCCTGCGCCCTGGGCCTCGCCACCCCCACAGCAATCATGGTGGGCACCGGCAAAGGCGCGGAAAACGGCATCCT
>JAIRXT010000029.1 GCA_031268125.1 Treponema sp.
GTGGCGTTGGCGATAACCGCCCGGTCCCCAAAGAGCTGGGAAAGAATTTTGACGTAGGGGGTCTCCCCGCAGCCGCCGCAGGCCCCGGAGAATTCAAAGAGGGGCCGCTTGTAAGCCAGGCCCTTAACGGTGGAAAGGTTCAATTCCGCAGCCGGGACCTCCGGCAGCTTGAGGAAGTAATCCCAGGCGGCGGCCTGAGCGCTGTGGTAGGCCGGATCGTCGGCGTAGGACTTCCAGGAAAGGGCCTGGGGCTTGGCGGGGTCCTTGGACATGGGGCAGATGTTGATACAGACCCCGCATTCCATGCAGTCCTCTGCGGAGATAACCAGGCAGGTCTTTTTGCCCTCCACCGCCTTGGGCTTGATAGCCGCCGTCTTAAAGCCCTCAGGCGCCGCCGCGGCTTCCGCATCGCCCAGGTTCTTCATGCGGATACAGGCGTGGGAACAGACCACGGCGCACTGGCCGCACTGGATACACACATCGGGGTTCCACGCGGGAACCCGCTCGGCCACGGCCCGCTTTTCGTACTGGGTGGTGGCGGTGGGGAAGGTGCCGTCCTCGGGGATCTTGCTCACCGGGAGCTTGTCCCCCTCCTGGACGGATACGGCCCCCAGGACCTCCTGGATCCAGGAATCCCGGGCGCCGGCAAAGGGTTTTTTCATGTGGAGCTTGCCCTCCGCGGCGGCGGGGTACTTGACCTCCTCCACGGCGGAAAGGGCGGCGTCCACGGTGGCGTAGTTCTTCTGTACAATGTCCGCCCCCTTCTTGCCGTAGGATTTTTCGATAAAGTGCTTCATCTCCTCCACGGCCTGGGCCTCCGGCAGGACCCCGGAAATCTTAAAGTAGGCGGCCTGCATCACCGTGTTGATCCGGTTCCCCATGCCGGTCTTGCGGGCAATCTCCACGGCGTTGATGACGTAGAATTTAAGCTTCTTGTCGATGATCCGCTTCTGGGCCTCCGCCGGTATCTCGTTCCAGACCTCCGCCGCGCCAAAGGGGCTGTTCAAGAGGAAGGTACCCCCGTCCTTGGCGTTGGCCAGCATGTCCAGGGTCTCCATATAGGAGAACTTGTGGCAGGCCAGAAAATCCGCCTTGTTGATCAGGTAGGGCCGGCGGATGGCCTTTTTGCCAAAGCGCAGGTGGCTGATAGTAAAGCCCCCGGATTTCTTGGAGTCGTAGGAAAAGTAGGCCTGGGCGGACAGTTCGGGCTTGGTGTCCCCGATAATCTTGATGGAGTTCTTGTTGGCCCCCACCGTTCCATCGGAACCAAGGCCGTAGAACATGGCCTCGCTCATACCCTCCTCGGCAATAAAGAAGGACTCATCGTAGTCCAGGCTCTTGCCCAGCACATCGTCCTTAATACCCACCACAAAGTTGGCAACCTTCTTGCCGGACAGGTTATCAAAAACCGCCTTAACCATGGCGGGGGTAAATTCCTTGGACCCCAGGCCGTAACGGCCCCCCAGGATAAGGGGAGATCCCTTAAAGGGGCTCGTGCCCGCGGCCTGTAGTTCGCTGATGGCGGTCCGCACATCCTCGTAGAGGGGTTCCCCCAGGGAACCGGGTTCCTTGGTCCGGTCCAGCACCGCGATAGCCTTTACCGTGGCAGGCAGGGCCTTCACAAAAAGCTCCGCATCAAAGGGCCGGTACAGCCGGACCTTCAAAACCCCGACCTTTTCGCCCGTACCCTGGAGGTACTCCACCGTTTCTTCCACAGTTTCCGCACCGGAACCCATGATGATAATTACCCGTTCCGCGTCCGGGGCGCCGTAGTACTGGAACACCTGGTAGACCCGGCCCGTAAGCTTGGCGTACTTGTCCATTTCCGCCTGTACAATACCGGGAACCGCCAGATAGTACTTGTTCACCCCCTCCCGGCTCTGGAAGTAGGTGTCCGGGTTCTGGGAAGTCCCCCGGATAAAAGGCTTTTCGGGGGAAAGACCCCGGGTCCGGTGGGCCCGTACCAGGTCGTCATCCACCATCTTGCCCATCACCTCAAAGGGCACTTCTTCGATCTTTTGGTACTCGTGGCTGGTCCTGAACCCGTCAAAGAAGTGGAGGAAGGGTATCCGGGACCGCAGAGTCGCCGCATGAGAGATAATCGCCAGGTCCATCACTTCCTGGACGCTGTTGGAAGAAAGCATGGCCCACCCGGTTTGACGGCAGGCCATAACATCCTGATGGTCCCCAAAGATGGACAGGGAACTGGTCGCCAGGGCACGGGCGGCAATATGGAACACCGTGGAGGTCAACTCCCCGGCGATTTTATACATGTTGGGGATCATCAAAAGCAGCCCCTGGGATGCGGTAAAAGTGGTCGTCAGCGCCCCCGTTGTCAGCGCCCCGTGAACCGCCCCCGCGGCCCCTGCTTCGCTCTGCATTTCAACAACCTGGGGGATCGTACCCCACAAGTTCTTTCGACCCTGGGCGGAGAACTCATCGGAGAGCTCCCCCATCGGGCTGGACGGGGTAATCGGGTAAATTGCGATTACTTCACTCAGCGCGTGGGCCACATGAGCCGCGGCGTTGTTGCCATCAATCATCACCATGTTTTTGTCGGACATTGTTTTCCCCATTAAAGTAAGGTTTTATACATTTTAAGGCTTCAAACCGGGAATTTCAAGGCCGCGCATTGTTTGTCATAAGGGGGGGCCCGCTACCACGGACAATGGGTCAAGGCTGGATGCCTTGACCTCCCCGCAGCCCGCCCCGCAGGGGCGCATCCCCTTTGGCCCCCCCTTGGCTCCAGTCCTGCACTCCGTTTGTCCTTCCGCCAACCCCCCAAATCCCCAAACCGGCTTCGCACAAAAAACAGCATACGATCTTCCATAACGATTAACCGAATTTTGAGGAAAGTTCCGGTTTCCATGTGTTTATACCGACAGCAATTCCGAATTCAAAAAAAATAACCGTTCAACCTAAAAATGGTCAAAGGTACAGGCTCGTTATGCAGTATAAAACCATACCGGCAGCCGTTTGACCATTTTTTTACCTTGAGAACTCCTTGGCACAAGGTAATTCACGATGGCGAAAAGAGCGACGAAACAAGCAGCGGGGGGTCCGGTTTCGCGAAAGCGAAAAGTGGAAAGAATCTGGGGTGGGGGCCCCGGATTTTTCCAGCCGGCAGGAAAGCTGATAATTTTTTCACGTCTCTTTTCGGATTTGGAATTTTGAATTCGGAATTGCTGGTAGATGTTACCGGCGCGATTCCGTTTTGGAACGGTTAAAATGAGAATTGCCGGGCCGGAAGCTTTACAGTTCCCCGGAATCCAGGATGATGGTTACCGGGCCGTCGTTGGTGTAACGCAGTTCCATGTGAGCCCCAAAGATCCCCGCCCGGCAGGCAAGGCCCTGCTCCCCGATCTTCCGCATGAAGCACTCGTAGAGCGTAAGGGCCGCCCCGCCCTCCGCGGCGGCGCCGTAATAGGGACGCCGGCCCTTCCGGGTATCGGCCAGAAGGGTGAACTGCGATATCGCAAGGATTCCCAGGGGGGCCTCCGCAGGGGCCTCGGCGGAAAAGACCGGGGGTTCCCGCCTTTCCGCCGCAAGGTCCTTGATCGACAGATTCATCTTTCCTTCTTCGTCATTGAAGATTCTTAAATGGGCGATTTTTTCCGCCAGCTTTTCCGCATCCGCTTCCGTATCCCCCCGGGCAACCCCCAGGTAGACCAAAAGGCCCCGGGAAATACCGCCGCAGAGGGCCCCCTGAACCTTGACCGAAGCGTCAAAAACCCGCTGAACCACGGCCTTCACCGTTCACCGTCCACGGCGATATTCTGGTGAACGGCAAGACCTTCAAGCCGGATCCCCTGGTCGCCAAAACCGGGAACAATCCTGGCCAAAAGTTCCAGGGGCTGTTCCGGGTTAACCGCCAGGGCCCGGTCAAAAACCACGGCCACAATCCCCTCCAGCGACTGGCGGGTGTCGTAACCGACAAGAAAATCAAAGGATGTCTGGGCGGGAAAATTCTGGACATTGGTAGCCATGCCCCTCCAGATCACATGGCAGTCCCGGTACAAGACGGGCTCCTTGAGAACCTCCGCGTAGGCATAGTTATCCTGCCGCCTGAAGCTGTCGAAGCCGGGAATTTCCATGTAGGACATGACCAGCCGGGCCTTGCTTTTGATCCCCTCCGACGCGTTGGATTCAACAAGCCGGTTGAAGTTAAGCCGGGCCGCCTCGTCCCGGTATCCGGTAAACAGGGAAAGCCCCTGCCCGTAAATTTCCAGCACCTGATTCCGGGTCAGGATATAGCGGTATACGCCGCCGGTTTCCACGGGCTGCCGGAGATCTTCCGCTTCGAGGGCGCTGCCGGTTACGGAAGGCCGGGGGCCTTTACTCCCCGGCAGGGTAATGACCTGGAACCGGAGCAGCAGGATAAGCGTAATGCCCGCAAGACCCAAGGCGGCAAGGCCGGGCACAAGCAGCCGGCTTGGGTCCGGGGGAACCTGCGGCAGGGGGGGATAGAGCCGGCGGATCTCCCCGGATTCCAGCCATTCGGCAATCCGGTTCCGGCCGGCGTAACGGCGGATAATGGCCAGCGCCCTCCGGGCAATGGGATTCTTGGGGTCCGTATCCTGAACATCCAGATAAAGATCGACGGCCCGGTCCGTTTCCCCCCGGCGCAGATGCAGGACCGCCATTCCCAGCCGGACATTCGGATCCCGTATCTTCACATCCCGGGCCAGTTTGAAATAAGTGTGGGCCCCAATAAAATCATTAACCCGCAGACAGGCAACCCCCAGGATGTAGTAATACCGGAAGGAATCATGAAACCGGTTTACCTCCGGTTCAAGGGTTTTGATGGCGGCATGGTAATTACCCTTCCGGGCCAGGCGGATGGCCTTGGTCAGGATTGGATGGAGCTTCATGGGGTTCCTTAGGGTTCAGTGTAACGGGACCTTATACGGACCAGATTCCGTTCAAGATTGGATAACTCGTCATCGCTCAGGCTGGTCCCCGATCCGAGATAGCCGTCTATTAAGTTAACAATATCCTGAAGGGCATTATAATCGGAGCGGAGAATCGCAGGATTCGTATTCAGCATCTGTACAGTCGACAGGGCCGTACTTGAAAGCGCGTTCGACAGCGACTCGTCAATCTGAATCTCCGGGAAAACGGGCCTTGCCTCAACGACAGGGACGGGAAGCCCCCCCGAAGGCAGGACGGAACTGAAGCCCCCCCGGTCCCCGGAGGCCAGGAGCAGGAAAAAGGAAACGCTTTCTTCCCGGTTGATCTGCACCGGTTCGTAGAAATAAGCCACCGCGGAATCCCTGATCGAATAGGGGGGGTTGTTGAATTTCCGGCCCTGGACAAAATCAAGGGACCAGGACACATCGTTAAGCCGCTTCCAGTTTGCTATGTGGACGGAATCGGGAACCCGGTCCACGGCGGCGGAAATACTTCCCATCAGCGAGGGGCCCTCGCCGGAAATCCAGTAGCGGTCGGAACCGGCGGCATCGAATACCGTCTCTTCCTGGATGACCCGGCTGCCGGTTCTAAAGGGGCTCGCCATCGATTCTCCCAGCTTGGTATCCAAAAGCAAGCGGAGCCCCGCGCGGACGCGGCGTCTGCCGGTGTTTTCAATAAGAAAATTGATTTTGATTCCGTTGGCCGCCTCGGAACCGCCGGTAGTTATAAAGCTGAATTCCTCCGTTACCCTGAGGGAAGAAGATTCAAAAACCAGGGCGGGCGTACCGGCGCCGCCCCTTTCGCTGATCTTGAATTCCTCCGACTCCCCCAAGCGGTAGGTTTTATTATCATAGCTTAGGGTTAGGACGGTGGTCCGGGGGTCCTGGTCCATGAACAGGGCCTCGTATTTCTGACGCGCCGGATCGGTCATGTAGTACAGGGAAAACCGGCCGAGATCGGGATTTAGCGCCAGGCGGATAAAGCCGTCTTCGTATTCGGCGCCAAACAGCGGAACGGCAAGGCAAAAGGCAAAAACCGCCAGGACCGGGCCTTTGAAACGGCGCGTACCGTAACAGGTCATGTTAGTGATCCTCCTCAGGGGAACCGGCCGCGTCAATATAGTTCCGCAGTATATCGGCCAGTCCCGCCGCGGAAGACCTGATATTCTCAAGCCGTTTCTGCCGGCCGGAATCGCCGCCGGAAGGGGAATCCCCCCCATAGCTACGGTAATTTGAAAGCTCCACCTCTAACTGATGAATCCGTTCCCCCGCCTCCGTAAGCTGCCGCCGGTACTGGGCATTTGAGCTGTCCAGATCCTCCAGCCGGGAATCTTTAAGTAACTCGGCAATCCGTTTCTGATAGGCGATAAGGGCCTGATCATACGATCGTTCCCGGCGCTGGTATTCCTCAATGGCTTTGAGGGACTCTTCGTGGCTCCATTTGAGCAGATTGAGAAGTTCCTCCTCTATTTTTTTCTGGTGAATCAGGGCAAGCCGGTACGAAGACGCCTCAAATTTGGCGCTCCGGGGGTAATCCTGGGTAACAACGGTGAAAATTTCCCTGGCATAGTCCAACTGGCCCATCGCATAGAGGCATTCCCCCATCCAGTATAGGGCCGCCGATTTACGGGCCGCCCCGTCGCTTTCCGTAGAGAGCAGGGCGCTGCCCCCTATGCTGTCGGCGTAGAGCTTGAGGAGCATCAGACCCTCCTCATAACGGCCCAGGTAGTAGAGGGCCCGGCCTTTGTGGTAGGGGGTATCCCGCAAGCGCTTACTTTCCGGGGCGATGTGTTCCAGCGTGTCGATATCCTGAACGGCCCCGGCAAAATCTCTGGCGGAAATTTCCGACAGCGCAATCCAGTACAGGGCTTCCGCCTTTAATTCGGGGTCCACCGCCTCCGCCTGGGAACGGCGGAGTTCCGTAATAGCCTCTTTCCAGCGGCTCTGCCGGTAAAAATCCAGCCCCTGGCGCAGCCGGACATAGCCCGGCGCAGGCCGGGCCCCCTGGTTTTCTTCCTGAAAAGCACCCGGCAGGGCAGCCAAACGGGTGTCCCCCGCACCGGACTGGGCTGCGCACCAGACCGGCAACAAGAGGAAACACCAGAGGGGAAAGAGGGCTGCCCGTTTCATCATCCTAACTCCTAAAGGGTTCTCCGTTGTATTTTCGGTATATCGGGGACGAAAAATAAGGGCTTAAATGCCTGTACAGCAATTCCGAATTCAAAATTCCAAATCCGAAAAGAGACGTTAAAATCACCGGGGGTCCTGTCGGCTGGAAAAATCCGGGGCCCCCACCCCAGATTCTTTCCACCGACACCCCCCGTTACTTGTTCCGCATCTCTTTTCGCCGGTATCCTCATCGTAAATTACCTTATACCAAGGGTTTTTTAAGGTAAAAAAATGGTCAAATGGTGAAAGATAACACCGGGTAACATCTCCGGAAACAACACCATTTGACCATTTTTCGGTTGAACGTTTTCATTTTTCTAAAATGAGAATTGCTGGCGGGGGCTCCCGTTATTCTACTGCGGCATCATCGGCCTTGGGTTTATTGCGGTTGAAGAAACCGATTTTATAACCAATGCCAAGACCAACGGAAAAACGTGTCCAGTTTATTTCGGGGGGATTCTGTTTATGGGGATCGTTGTTCTTGGTTGTTACGCCGCCCAAATAATGAACATAGTTGACATCTATGAAGAAGGCCCCCATGTCTCCACCCCTAACCCCTGCCTGAAACCCGCCGCCAACGCCAAGCGTGGGAAATTTCGTAGTACCTGTAGCGGTATTGGTAGGAAATGAAGCCACCCCGTAAGGTTCAAGCATAAAGTGTATCGATGGTTTTATAGGGAATTTGAGGGCCACCTCTATAGACGGGATAAGAGTATTGCCCAGGGGATCGCCAAAGTTGACCTGGAAATCCCCTTCCAGGCTTGCCCAGTTAAGAAATTGGAATTCAAGGCCCGCGGTAAAGCCCGGATACGGCAGAACCTTGTGATCAAGGACAGTGTAATTCAAAGTATCTCCGGTACTAAAGATAGCCGAGGGATCCGGGTTGGCATAAAAGGTAATGGGATAGTCAAAGGACGCACGGAGGTAAATCCATTTGTTGCGCCAGTTATCGTCAATTACTACCGCATCCGCGGCCATTTTGGTCAGGGGTACGTTGGCCATAGCCTGGTAAATAAGGTAAAGATTCCATTCGTACATTTCTTCCAGTCTTTCGAAGGCCCAGGAAAACTGCATAATCTCCCGGCCGTCCTTGGTGTCCAGAAGGGAAAGGGCCAGGACATTGATGATCTGTTCCACCGACATGACGCCGGATTCATCTTCGTAACTGTCTTCCACATCCTGAGTAATGGTGAGATTCATGGTATAATCGGAGGCCGTCTGGTCTTCCACCACATTGTAATTGGCGCCCATAAGTTCCATTCTGAAATTTTCTGCAAAAAACACCTGCTGTTCAGGGATTCCGCCGGCAACCGGAGCAACATACACCGACATATCATTCCGGGACTGGGCGAACAACATGACAGCGGAAAATAAAAATGCTATAATCCCTGCACACTTCTTCATTGAACCACTCATTCCTTTTTACCGTATTC
>JAIRXT010000085.1 GCA_031268125.1 Treponema sp.
GGCAGGATACTCCCGGTTTTGAGGAGAAACCCGTCTATTTTTCCAGAAGCCTGATGTAATCTACCCCAAGAACTGCTCCAAGACGTTTAGCAGTAATAAGTCCGATATTACGGGCATCGTGTTCCATTGCCGAAATGTTCGTGTACTTTATGCCGGTCTTTTCCGCCAAGGCCACTACCGAAAGCCCCGCCCGTTCCCGGTACGCCCTGAGCAGCTTGCCCGGCGTTTTATTCATACGAATTTTTTTTGCGAGAGCCGTACTCTCCCATTTTATTAGCTCATCATCGTCGATGACAAGCGCTTCCGGCAAAGCTTCGGCGAGGGCCTTTTTTATTTTTTCCAGTCCTGTACCCCGGATTGTAACGTCAATATGGAGCGCCCTCTCTTGAACCTGCATAATACACCTCGATTTCAATGGTTCCATTTTCATAGTACCAACAAGCCACATAAGAGTAATTCAAGTGGCAATGATATGTCTTCTCTGAAAGTTTCGAGTAATTAGGCCATTCGGTTTGTACAGGGCCTTTAACCTCTAAATCCTGTATGAGTTGGTCAAACAGAATTTGAACAGGATTCGGCGCCTTTTCAATATTCTTGATAGCCTTTTTCCGTATCGAAACTTCGTACATATTTTCAATATATCATATTAGATACATCCGGTCAAAGGCATAGTAACACGTATCACTGGCCCCCACAGTTTGGATAGTGCCGCCTACCGTCCGTGGCAGTGTTTGTATTTTTTCCCGGAGCCGCAGGGGCAGGGATCGTTGCGGCCCACCTTGGGGTAACTGCGGACCACCGTAACCACATCCCCCTGGGGCCGCCCTTCGGCGGGGCGCTGCTGGCCCCCCCCCATGCCGCCGAAGGCCCCCATACTGCCGTGGGTGGCGTTTTGGGCCGTCCGGGACTGAGCGGAACGCCCTGCGGGACCGGACTCCCCGCCGGCGGCCTGGATCCGCACCAGGTGGAGCCGCCCGGCGATCTCCTGCCGGATGTCGGTGATCATGGATTCGAATATTTGGAATCCCTCGACCTTGTACTCGGTCAGGGGATTTTTCTGGGCGTAGCTCCGCAGGTACACCGCTTCCCGCAGGGCCTCCATGTTTTCCAGGTGATCCAGCCACTTGCGGTCAATGGCGGCCAGGTACTGATCCCGGATAAACAAATTCAGGTAAGGGGCCGTGATTAGGGCTTCCTTGTCGTTCAGGTCCTGTTCCAGATCCGACCGGACAATCCCCTCTAGGGCATCGGGATTTTTGGGATCAAAACTTTCGGTTCTCAGACGGTAGTTGAATTTGATCCTCAGGGATTCCGCCATGTCCTTCAAAGCGCCCCCCTGGTCCCGCCGGGAGGTTTCTTTAAATCCAGCGATCATGTCCGCCACCATGTCCGCGGTGGCATCGTTCACCCGGGTCTTCAGGTTGCCGTCCGTCAGGATCGCGTCCCGTTGTTCGTAGATAAATTTCCGCTGCTGGTTCAGTACGTCATCGTATTCCAAGAGGTGCTTGCGGATCTCAAAGTTCCGCTCCTCCACCTTCTTCTGGGCGTTTTCGATGCTGCGGTTAAGCAGGGGATGGTAAATCGGCTCCCCCCCCTCCATGCCTATCCGGGCCATAAGCCCCTTGATCCGCTCCCCTCCAAAGAGGCGCATCAACTCATCGTCCATCGAGATAAAGAACTTGGACTTCCCCGGGTCCCCCTGGCGGCCGGAACGGCCCCGCAGCTGGTTGTCGATACGCCGGCTTTCGTGCCGCTCCGTACCGATAACGTAAAGACCGCCCAGGCTCTTAACCTCTTCGTAGTCTTTAAGCCATTTCGTGTATTCTTCCCGGTAGACCACCGCATACTCATCGGGCCCCGCTTCGGTCCCCGCCCGTTTGCGGGCCCGGTATTCCGGGTTCCCCCCCAGCTTAATGTCCGTCCCCCGGCCCGCCATGTTGGTGGCGATGGTTACCGCCCCCCTGGCCCCGGCTTCGGCGATAATCATGGCTTCCCGGGCGTGGTTCTTTGCGTTCAAGACCTCGTGGCGCACCCCCCGGCGGGTAAGAAGCTGGGAAACCCGCTCGGATTTCTCGATGGAAACCGTCCCCACCAGCATGGGCTGGCCCTTTTTATGGGCCGCGGCAATCTCGTCACAGAGGGCTTCGAATTTCTCCTTTTCGTTCAGGTAGACCACGTCATCCTCGTCGTCCCGGGCCACCGGCAGGTTGGTGGGGATCACCACCACGTCGAGGCTGTAAATCTTCCCGAATTCCACCGCCTCCGTGTCGGCAGTCCCGGTCATACCGGATATTTTTTCATACAGTCTGAAGTAATTTTGAAAGGTAATGGTCGCCAATGTCCGGTTCCGCTGGGCTATCTTGATCCGTTCCTTGGCCTCAATGGCCTGGTGGAGGCCGTCGGAGTAGCGGCGGCCGTGGAGGATCCGGCCCGTAAATTCGTCCACAATCTGGACCAGGCCGTCCTGGACCACGTAGTCCACGTCGATGTGGAAAAGCTTATGGGCCCGCAGGGCCTGGGTAAAGTAGTGGATGAACTCAAAATTCCCCTCATCTACGACGGCTCCCTTGATAAGCCCCCGCTTCTGCAGAATCTCCTCTACCTTGGTAAGCCCCGCATTACTAAAGGAGACGGACTTGTTTTTTTCGTTGAGTTTATAGTCCCCCACCACCTCTTCGCCCTGAGTTTCATCGGGGTACTCCCCGTTTTCCTTTTTTTTCACCTCCTCCAGGGAAGTGAGCAGCCGGTCCACCTCGGCAAATTTATAGGTATCGTCCTCCGCAGCGCCGGATATGATCAGGGGGGTCCGGGCTTCGTCAATCAGGATAGAGTCAATCTCGTCCACTACGCAGAAGTTATGCCCCCGCTGGACCCGGCTTGCCAGGTCCCGGCACATATTGTCGCGCAGATAGTCAAAACCGAATTCGTTGTTGGTACCGTAGGTAACGTCGCAGCCGTAGTTTTCTTTACGGCGGACATTGTCCATGTCGGAGAGGATAGTCCCCACCGTAAGGCCCAGGTAGCTGAAAATGGGCCGCATCCAATCCGCATCCCGGCCCGCCAGGTAGTCGTTCACCGTAACCACGTGGATGCCCTTGCCGGGGATGGCGTTCAAGTACACCGCCGCCACACTCATCAGGGTCTTCCCCTCCCCAGTCTTCATCTCCACAATCTTCCCCTGGTGCAACACAATGGAGCCCAGGACCTGCACATCGTAGGGCCGTTCCCCCAGGCAGCGCCGGGCGGCCTCCCGGGCCAGGGCAAAGGCTTCCGGCAAAAGGCTGTCCAGGCTTTCCCCGTTCCGGCACCGTTCCCGGAAGGCGGCGGTCAGCCGGGGGAATTCTTCGGCCCCCAGGGCAGCAGCCCAGGACTCCCGTTCATTTACCGTGTGAAGTATAGGTAACAGTTTTTTCAGATCCCGCTCGTGCTGGGATCCGAAAACGGCTTTTATCAATTTTTCCAGCATACCGTCAATGTAGCCCGGATAGAGGCCGGTTGACAAGAACGTTGCAGCCGTGTTCAGCAATTCTCATTTTAATCATTCCAAAGCGAAAAGGCACCGGAGGTCTTGTCTAAATTTGATACGTGTGTTCCCTCCGGGGGCCGGAAAATTGCCAGAAAAACGCATGTAGATTCTGGCCCTTTCCCGGTCCCGGGTACACGACAC
This sequence comes from Treponema sp., assembly GCA_031268125.1. Taxonomy (GTDB): domain Bacteria; phylum Spirochaetota; class Spirochaetia; order Treponematales; family Breznakiellaceae; genus JAISFT01. Next base: position 3,668 of record JAIRXT010000085.1, read on the forward strand.
GGGTTAAGTTTAGCCCCTTAACACCCCGGGCGCCTTTTCACCTTTTCCTAAACTAAGAATTGCTGAGCCGTGTTGCCGCTCCCACTGCTAAATTACCCGCTTTTTCTGCCACTTGCCGTTTTTCCAGCGCAGGGTAAAGCACAGGGCCCGGGCCATCCATTCCCCCACCATGGAGATCCACACGCAGACAACCCCCAGCCCGAAGCCCCAGGCCAGGACATAGGCAAAACCCACCCGGATAATCCACATGGCAAGGCCTGCCGCGATCATCGTGTACTTGCCGTCCCCCGCGGCCCGCAGGGCGAAGGGAAGACAGTACGCGGGGATCCAGACCAGCATTGCCGCAACGCAGAAGATAAGGCCGCAGGTATAAGCAATCTTCATGGTTTCAGGCTGCAAGGAAAAGAGCCGGAAGAACAGGGGCATTGCGGCAATAATAACGATGTTGAAGATACCCATAGCAGCGTAGTTGATGCGGATAAGCTTTTTGGTATAGTCCCCGGCGGCTTTAAAATCCCCGGCCCCCATGCACCGGCCCACCACGGTAAGCAGGGCCATTGCGATGGCCAGGCCCGGCAGATTCCCCAGAGTCATGATAATGGTGGCCACGGCGTTCCCCGCGATGGCAGCGGTCCCAAAGGTGGAGACCAGCCGGGCCAGGAAAAGCTTCCCCACGTTGAACATCGCCCCCTCAACTCCGTTGGGGATCCCCACACGGCAGATACCGGTGATAATTCCCGGCAGGATACGAAAGCGGCTTATCCCCTGGATGGTAAAGGGGGCCCTTCGGGAGCGGTAGAGCAGGATCAGAACCACCAGGGCGGCGGCAATGCGGGCAATCAGGGTGGAAATCGCCGCCCCCGCCACACCCCAGCCCATGACGTAGATAAAGAAGGCGTTGCCCCCCACATTGAAAATATTGACGATCAGGGACACCCACATACCGGTCTTGCTGTCCCCCATACTGCGGAACAGGGCCGCCCCCGCGTTGTTCAGGGCCAGGAACGGGTA
>JAIRXT010000139.1 GCA_031268125.1 Treponema sp.
GCGGTGGCCCTGCTGGAGGGTTCGTGGACCACGGTAAACGGCGGCGTCCCGGCGGGGCCCCTGGTATACGGCATCGGGGGGACTCTGGTGGTCCGGGACGGGGTGGTGGAGGTATACAAAACCCGCCACAGCGGCAAACCTGACAGGATCATCAAGCCCGATCCGCTTCCGGCGGGCCGGGAAAACCTTGGCAAAGAGACGCTTTACCATCTGGACACCCGGGAACCGCTGTTCCCCATGCTCGATCTGCCCCTCAACCTGGCCGCCATGTCGATTCTTGACGCCGGGGCCCGGTCGGCCCGGTCCTGTAAAATGGAACCGGTCAACGACGGGGTTTGGTGTATTGGGGACGATCCCTGGCTTTAATTGGGGCTGAATACCACAGGCTGTAATTTCGAATTCAACTTTCGATACAGGACAAATACATACAAAAACGAAGCAGTTCCAATATGGCGGAAGCGCCGCTTTGGGTCTTGACAACAATTTTATTTTTAGCGAAAAAGCTCTCTTGTCTAACCAAAAAATGGCTAAATTGCTTCTGTAAACATGGTTTTGAACGTAAATACCCTGCAATTTAGACATTTTTTACCTTAATTAACCCTTTATAAGCAATGTTGGGTTTATTTAGGGGGAGGAAAGACGCCCGAAAGATGTAACAGGGGGTGGCGGTGGAAAGAATCTGGGGTGGGGCCCCGGGTTTTTCCAGCCGGCAGGACCCCTGGTGATTTTTATAGACGTCTTTTTCATCGAAAAATTCTGTAAAAGTAAAATTGCTTTGGGTCTTGACGGGGACACTAACAACTGATAGCGTTATCAGTTGTTGAAGAGGAGATATTCGAATGCATCCGAATGTTGTATACAGGCCTTCTGCAGCGGTTTCCTCGGTTAATTTTAAGGTCTACCCCCCCCCCCCCCCCCCGAAAAATAGACATTTTAAGCAATCTTTTTTTTCTTACAGGGGCTCTTGTAAAACACTGGTTTTGCAAGAGCCCCTGTGTTTTAGCACGCCTAAAGCGGCAAAACCGGCGGGGCGGGGGTATTGGACTTGTTCAACAAGTCTCGCAAAAGGCTTTAGCCTTTTGCAATTTTTTTAAGGAAGTTGTTCGATAACCTTTAATTATCGAACAACTCTATTTCCGGCGTCAATGGTATACGTATGTATACCTATTTTGTACGAGGAGGATTGTATGAGACGTGTAGTTATGACAGCAGTGGGAGCATTGCTCGTGCTTGGTATTCTGGCCGGCTGCTCAAAAAAAACCGAGGTAAGCGGAACATCTCAGGCGGAAAAGGTTGTTTTCTGGACATCCCACGGGCCGCCCGACAATGGGATTCTTGAAAGTATCGCAACCGCCTATAACGCTACTAACCCGGAGGTACAGGTTCAGTTTGTGCAGGTTCCTGGTTCCGAGACCGATGTTACCAGTCTTATGACGGCGGTCCGGGGCGGGACAGGGCCGGATGTATACATGCTGGACCGGTTTACCGTTGCCCAGCGGGCTTCCGACGGTCTCCTGGAAGACCTGACGGCGGACCTGGCAAAACTGGACGCCAACCTTAAGGACAAGTATCTGTCCTTTGCTTGGGACGAGGACCAGTACCGGGGTAGGACCTACGGTCTTCCCTTTGATACCGACACCCGGGGGCTGTATTACAACAAGCAGATGCTCATCGACGCGGGAATAGATCCTGCGGAACTGGACAAGAAAAACGGCCCCATTACCCTGGACCGGCTCCGGGAGATTGCCCGCAAGATCGATACAAAAGACGCCCAGGGAAATTACACCAAAGCCGGCTTTATTCCCCAGATGGAACAGGGCTGGCACTATACCTGGGGCTTCCTCTTTGGCGGCGAATTTGCCGATCTTAGCGCCGGAAAAGTTACTCCCACCGATCCGGGGGTAGTGGCGGGTTTCCAGTACCTTTACGATTATAACAAGGAAATGGGTGTCCAGCAGGTGCAGACCTTTATTTCCAGCTATAACCCTCCCAATAATCCCCCCCAGCAGCATCCTTTTATCACCGGCCATTTGGCAATGATGATTACCGGGGACTGGTTCCTCAATACCATGCGGACTTATGCTCCGGATGTGGATTATGACATCACGTATATTCCCAGTGTAAAGCAGGGGGACCAGCCTTCTACCTGGGCCGGCGGATGGACCTTCGTTGTTCCCACCGGGTCCAAAAAGAAAGAAGCGGCGGTACGGTTTATTCACTGGGCCTGCGGCGCCGAAGGCCAGCGGATCTACACCAGGGACTCCGGCCACTGTCCGACGCTTTTGTCAATCTCCAGCGATGAATCCATCTTCACCGAAAAGCAGACTTATTTCCGGGAGGCCCTGTTCTTCACGAAGAGCCGGCCCCCTCTCCCGGTAGGGGCCCTGTACTGGGATGCCCTTTCCACAGCCCAGGACATGGTAGTCCAAAACGCCCAGACTCCGTTAGAGGCGCTCCGGCAGGCGGAACAGCAGACCCAGCCCCAGTTGGATAAGTTCCTCCCTCTGTAACCGGGTTGAATGTGCGGCGGTCAAAAATCGCCGCACGTTTTTTATCATGGCGGCGCTGCCGTCCGGCAGTGCTGCCCGCTTTATAGGAGCGGTGTATGCTTGAACGGTTGGATAAACGTAATCTGCGGAACGGTCTCTTATTTATCGCTCCCTGGATTATTGGTTTTCTTGTTCTTCAGATATATCCCATCGGCTATTCGTTTTATTTAGCCGTAACAGAGTATTCGGGATTCGGCACGCCTCGTTTTACGGGGTTAAACAATGTTAAGGAACTATTCAGGGACCCGCTTCTTTCTACTACGATTTATAACACCCTGTTTTATACGGCCCTGTCGGTACCCATTGGTATTGTGGTTGCCCTTATCCTGGCGCTGGCGATGAACCAGAAGGTAAGGGAAGTGGCGGTCTACCGGGCCGTTTATTACCTTCCCTCGATTCTTCCCGCCTTTGCCCTGGTTTTCGTGTGGATACTTTTTACCAATCCCCAGTACGGCCTGCTGAACCGCATTTTTGTGGCTCTGGGGCTGCCTTTTGTGGACTGGATAGGGGACCCGCGGTTTACCAAGCCTTCCCTGGTTATTCTGGCCCAATACGGAGCGGGCGGACCGGCGCTGATCTTTCTGGCTTCCCTGCGATCCATACCGCACGATCTCTACGAATCCGCCGACATTGACGGGGCGGGGGTATTCAGGAAATTTTTTTACATTACCCTGCCCATGCTGACCCCGATAATTCTTTATCAAATTATCATGGGGTTAAGCGGCGGACTGCAGGTCTTTACCCAAGCATACATTATATCCGGCGGGGCCCGCGGGGGTACGGTGGGCTCCCAGAATTCGCTGTTCTTTTACGTTTTGTATATCTACCAGAATGCTTTTAAGTACTCAAAGATGGGATATGCCGCCTGTCTTTCGGTCTTGTTTTTCGCTGTTAGCGTTGTAATCGCCATGGCGGTGTTTCGCTGGGGGCGGAAATGGGTTTCCTACGACACCTGATTATGGAGGAAGGACATGGGCAGCAATCCGAATTACCAAAAGAATATACGGTTTATATCGCGGAACGTCATACCCCGGATTATCCTGGTACTAATGGGGATATTTTTTATCATGCCTTATTACTGGATGATCGTTACCTCTCTTAAGGGTACCGTGGAACTGCGGTCGGCGCCGCCTACGCTGTTCCCCCACGAGATACACTTTGAGCATTACGGGGAGGCGGTTCGTTTTATACCATTTTTCCGGTATATGATGAACTCCCTGATTATCGTGGTTTTTTCTGTTATCGGGGCTATTTTTTCCAATTCCCTGGTGGGGTACGGGTTCAGCCGCATCAACTGGCCCGGCAGGGAGAAAGTTTTTCTCATCGTTATCGCCACTATGTTTATTCCGTTTCCGGTGGTGCTGGTAGCCTTGTTTGACATATTTGCAAAATTCCACCTGGTAAACACTTACTTTCCGTTGATTATACCGGCGTATACCGGGCAGGCTTTGTATATTTTCATGATGCGCCAGTACCTTTTGACTATACCCAAGGAAATATCTGACGCGGGGTTCATCGACGGGGCCAATGAATTTGAAATATTCTACCGGCTGATTGTACCCCTGATGAAACCGGTTGTCGCGGTAGTGGCGATTTTTACGGCATTGGGATCGTGGAACGATTTTCTGGGACCGTTAATTTACCTTACCCGGCAGGAGATGTACACCCTTTCCATTGGGCTTCAGTTCTTCCGCTCCCAGCATGAGGTCGAATACAGCCTGCTCATGGCCGCCTCCACGCTGGTGGCCCTGCCGGTGGTAGTGATTTTCCTGTGCTTCCAGCGTTTCTTTGTAGAAGGCATCACTATGGGGGCGATCAAAGGATAGCCGCCGGAGCAGTAATTCTCATGAAAAATGGTCAAATGGTGCCGTTCCCGCGGGTATTACCCGGCGTTATCGTTCATCATTTGACCATTTTTTACCTTGAAAACCCCTTGGGTTAAGGTAATTCACGACAAGGATAATGGCGAAAAGAGCGCCGAAACAAGTAGCAGGGGTCCGGTTTCGCGAAAGCGAAAAGCGGAAAGAATCTGGGGCGGAGGCCCCGGATTTTCCCGGCCGGCAGGACTCCCGGTGATTTTATAGGCGTCTTTTCCATCAAAAATTTTGTAAAAGTAAAATTGCTGGCGGATTTCTTCCTGGCCCTATACGAAAATCCAAATTGCGGATACCATAGAATTTCCGGTTCAAGATGGGTTTCGGATAAATCAATCTTATGTGTTTAAGGAGAAGGCAGATGAAACGGAAGGTGTTGATTCTGTGCGGCGGCTGGGATGGGCATGAGCCTAAACTGGTAAGTGAACGTTTTAAAACGTTCCTTGAATCTGAGGACTTTGAAGTTACGGTTGAAGAGAGCCTGGATGTTCTGAACGACCCGGATCTGCTCAAAAGTTTGGACCTTTTTATCCCCGTGTGGACCATGAGTTCCGACCCGGCGCCGAAATTCGCCCCCCTGCTGGAGGCCGTTGGTTCCGGGCTGGGGATAGCGGGCAACCATGGCGGCATGTGTGATGCCTTCAGGCTGAGTACCGATTATCAGTTCCTCACGGGGGCAAACTGGGTTTCCCACCCCGGCGGGGACGGCACCAAGTACAAGGTCAACATCATCAGTAAATCCAACCCCATCACCGAAGGGATAAGGGATTTTGAAGTAAGTTCCGAACAGTACTATCTTCATGTGGACCCCGCCAACGAAGTCCTTGCCACAACCCGTTTCCCCGTGGCCCATTGGTACCATTCGGCCAACGGCGAGGTGGACGTACCCCAGGTCTGGACCCGGCGCTGGGGTTACGGCAGGGTCTTTTACAACGCCCTGGGGCACCATGACGACGTGTTCAATGTCCCCGAAGCCTGGGAACTGATGAAAAGGGGCCTCCTGTGGGCGGCGGAGGGCAAGCGCATCGCGGTTGAAAAGGGCCTTTCGGTAACCGACTGGACCAGCGATAAAAAGATGTTTTAATCAGGAGGCTTACGGTGAGCGTACAGAGAATTGGCATTGTCGGAGTTGGGAACATAAGCGGCATTTATCTCAAGAATCTTAACGGCATGTTCGGGAAGCGGGTAAAAGTTACCGCCGTAACCGATCTTATCCACGAGCGGGCGGCCAAGGCCAGCGCCGATTACGGGATTCCCCACATCAAGAAAACCGAAGATCTTATCAACAGCCCGGATGTGGACATCGTCCTTAATATAACCGAGCCCTACAACCATTACGGGGTTTCCCTGGCTGCGGTAAAGGCGGGGAAGCATATCTATACCGAAAAGCCCCTCTGCGCTGAGCGGGCAGAGGCCCGGGAAGTGCTTAAAATTGCCGCGGAAAAGAACCTGCGGGTCGGCAATGCGCCGGACACCTTCCTGGGGGCGGGGATTCAGACCTGCCGCAAGCTCCTGGATGACGGCTGGATAGGGGAGCCCGTGGCGGTAACGGCCTTTATGGTCGGCCGGGGGCACGAACACTGGCATCCGGGGCCGGAATTTTATTACAAGAAGGGCGGCGGCCCCATGTTCGACATGGGCCCCTATTACCTTACCGCCCTGGTGAACCTTATCGGCCCCGTGGTCCGTGTGTCCGGTTCCGCCCGGAAGACTTTTAATACCCGGACCATCACCAGTGAACCCCTGAACGGCAAGGTTATCAACGTGGATATTCCTACCCATATTGCCGGGATCATGGATTTTGCCAACGGCGCGGTGGGAACCATCATCACCAGTTTTGACGTGTATTCCCATACCCTGCCCTGCATCGAGATTTACGGCAGCGAAGGGACCCTGCGGGTGCCCGATCCCAATACCTTCGGCGGGCCGGTCTACGTTAAGCGTTTCCGGGAAGAGCAGTGGTCTGAAATACCCCTGCTCAAAAGCTATCCCGATAACAGCCGGGGCCTGGGGCTTACCGACATGGCGGAAGCCGTCACGGAAGGGAGACCCCACCGGGCTTCAGGCGAGGCGGCCTACCATGTGCTGGACATCATGCACGGCTTCCACGATGCCTCCGCCAGCGGGACCTACTACAACGTAAAAAGCACCTGCACCCGCTCGGAACCCCTCGAATAACCGGGTATTTTAATCCGCGGCAGTCCGGGCCGCGGATTTTTTGGGTGCATCCCCGCATCAGGTAGTACCCGGCGCTGTCTTTCATACGGCAATTCCGAATCCGAAAAGAAATGAGGCTGTTCCAAAACTACGGCAATGGCCTATGCCGGAAGCAAGTTCCTGGGGTCCTGCCGGGGGCAAAAACACCGCTCAAGGCGGTAGATTTTTTCCCCCGGCACCCCGTGTTCAAGGTAAAAAAATGGTCAAATGGCTGCCGTTCCCGCGGGTAGCGGCTTGATTGGGCTAAACGGCATGGTTTAAGAAATTTACCTCAAAGGCAGGCATACGAAGGAAGGGGAAAGTAGTGGAATCCAATCCTCCTGCCCGGCGGTATGCTGCGAGTCAGGTTTAGGCAGGATCCAATGATTAAAATGGGAATTGCCGGGAAACGGTTGTCAAACGGTGTTAATGGTTGTATCGTTAGAGTTAGTTCCAAAACTACGGCAATGGCCTATGCTGGGAGCATGTTCTTGGGGTCCTGCCGGGGGCAAAAACACCGCGCAGGGCGGTGGATTTTTTCCCCCGGCACCCCGTGTTACAGAGGTTTGGCATACATTTCTGAATTGCCTTTGTGTTGAACCGGGGAATAGTTAATAGGGAATTTAGACAGGGGATACGCTTGTGGTAAAGATGCTGACAGCCCATACGTTTGAGATAGACGATACGGACGCCGCTGTCCGGGAAATTCAGGGGCAGTTGCAAAGCCAGGGCGGATTTTTAAAAAATACCGTAGGACTTCTCTTTTGTTACATGGATTTTATCAGCGCGGGGACGGTAGAAGCGATCTGCAAAGCCCTGCCTTTTGATACTCTGGGTTGTACCACCCTGGGCGCGGCGATGCCGGATACGATAGGGGACATCATCCTTACCCTGACGGTCCTTACCAGTGACGATGTTGAATTCCATGCGGGCCTTTCGGAGCCTCTGACGGAGAAAGAGGAAGAGCGGATTGTCAAGGTGTACCGGGAAACGGCGGCGCAAACCCCTCCGGCGCTGATTCTGGTAATCACTCCTTCGCTGTACAATCTGGCGGGGGATATGGTGGTCGGCCTTCTGGATCGGGAATCCCGGGGGGTTCCTGTTTTTGGCACCGGCGCTCTTGATATAGATACAAAAATAAGAACCCCAAAGACCGTCTACGGGGGAAGGGCTTATTCCGACAGAATGCCGGTGCTGCTCTTTTCGGGGAATCTGTCGCCCCGGTTTTTTATTGATTCGGTCTGGGATCATAACGTCCACAGCCAGAAAGCCCTGGTTACCTCGGCAAAGGGAAACCGGATAATCACCATGAACAACCTGCCTGCGGCAGAATATGTGAAAAAAATCGGCCTTATTACTGAAGAAAGACTGGATTTACTTTTTGTGTTCCCCCTTGCCGTATATCCCGATCAAAGCGGTTTGCCGAATATTTTTATCATATATACTATCAACGATGACGGCAGCATAAGCTGCAGCGCCAACATACCCGAAGGATCCGTTGTGCATATTTCCTCCGGCTCCGGCGAAGTTATTAACAGTGCAAAAAATATCACCGGCGGGTTAAAGACCGCCCGGGGGGAAGCGGCGCTGATCTTTTCCTGTTTCAGCCGCAGTGTGATTCTGTCAAATCCCCAGGATGAAATGGAGGCGATCCGGAAAGATTTACAGGATTCAGCCTTTCCCTATATACTCATTTATTCAGGAGGGGAAATTTGTCCCGTTTATGACGAAAAAGGGGCGGCAGTGAATCGCTACCATAATTACACTATTATTTCCTGTGTGCTGGATTCATCCCATTAATAAGAATGGTTTATGACAGACAACGATTTATTGATGCAGATAGCTGAACTGGAAAATAAAAACAAACGGCTCGAAAAAGAATACCGTTCCCTTTCCCGCCGGTATGAAATGGCGAATGTAACCCTTGAACGCTCAAAAATGTACATCGCTTCCAGAGACAAACTCATGGCCTCCATCGTTAACGAGAAGGCAAGACAGGAAGAATATTTCAGCCTCCTGCTGGAAAACACCCAGGAAATAATGCTCCTTTTGGATCAGCGGCTGCGTTTTATCTATTGTTCCGCAATGTTTCTGCGCCAGGCGGGAGTATCCAGCTTCGAGATGATAAGCGATCTGGAATTCCAGGAAGTGTTTTCCCGGAATGTGGATAAGGCTTCCCTTGAATATCTTACGGATCTCCTGGCGAAGTCCATGAGGGAACGCCGCGCCTATGTGGAAAGCCAGAGCATGGATATAGGGAAGAAGGGCAATCCCCGGCATTATACGGTACTTCTGATCCCTATGGTAAACAAGGAAGGGGACGCCCAGGGGATGCTGGTACTGTTTCAGGATATGACCGACGTGACGAAGGCCAAAGAGCAGGCGGAACAGGCAAACAAGGCGAAATCGGTTTTTCTTGCCCGGATGAGTCATGAGATCCGTACCCCTCTTAACGCCATTCTGGGCCTTTCGGAAGTGGAACTTCAAAACAATCTTCCCGGCGGCACCAGGGTCAATCTTGAAAAAATACACGGCTCCGGTTCCCTGCTTCTGGAAATTGTTAACGATATTCTGGATATTTCAAAAATCGAAAACGGCAATTTTGAAATTTTCTCCGTGGGTTACGAATTCCCCAGCCTCATCAACGATACGGTCCAGCTTAACATCATACGGATCGGTTCAAAGCCCATCGAATTTAAACTTGAAATCGATGAAACCATCCCCACAAGGCTCTACGGCGATGAAGTGCGGATCAAGCAGATCCTCAACAACCTTCTTTCCAATGCGTTCAAGTACACCGAGGCGGGAGAAGTCCGTCTGCTCCTAACATGGGAGCGGAAGGGGGAAAACGCCTGGCTGACCTTTACCGTGAAGGATACCGGCCGGGGGATTAAACAAGAAGATTTGGAAAAGCTCTTCTCCGAATATACCCAGTTTGACACCATGGTAAACCGGCGGATCGAAGGGACGGGGCTGGGCTTGTCCATCACCAAAGGACTGGTGGAAATAATGACGGGTACCATAACCGTTGAAAGCGAACACCTCAGGGGCAGCGTGTTTCAGGTTATTCTGCCGCAGGGAATACTGGACGAAAAACCTATCGGCAGGGAGGTGGTTGAAAATCTCCGCAATTTCCGTTTTATCGAAGACCGCAGCCGCAGCCGGGGAAACAACTTAATCCGGTCTTATATGCCCTACGGGAAGGTGCTGGTGGTGGATGACCTTGAGACGAATCTGGATGTGATGAAGGGGCTGCTGATGCCCTACGGTCTCACGGTGGATACTGCCACACGGGGGCGGGATGCGGTGGAGCGTATCCGGGCGGTAAAAATCAACTACGATGTGGTGTTCATGGATCACATGATGCCCGAAATGGACGGTATCGAGGCGGCACGGCGTATCAGAAACGAAATCGGCACCGATTACGCCCGGAATGTACCCATAATCGCCCTTACCGCCAATGCCATTATGGGAAACCGGGAGATGTTCCTGGAAAACGGTTTTAACGATTTTATTGCCAAGCCTGTCGACATAAAACGGCTCGATATCGTGCTTAACCAGTGGGTCAGGGACGCTCAAAGCGAGGAAACCCTGCGGGAAGCGGAAAACCGGGAACGGCCGGGGGGGGACTCCGGTAAGGGCGGAACGGAAGCCGATACCGCGGGCCGCCGGCTTTTGGAGCATCCGGTTGACGGCGTCGATTTTGCCGCCGCCCTGCGGCTTTACGGCGGCGCCGCCGCGCTGATACCCATTCTCAAATCCTTTGTTACCTACACGCCGTCCCTGATTGAAAAGATGGACGCCCATCTGGAAACATCCCTGCCGGATTACGCCGTCGAAGTTCACGGCCTCAAAGGCACCTGTAACGCCATCTGCGCGTCCGCGGCGGCGGACCTGGCAAAGGAGCTGGAATTTGCTTCCAGGGAGGGGAGGGGAGATTTTGTGAAGGCCCGCCACGGGGAACTGCGGCGGCAGGCGTTGGAATTGACGGAACGGCTTAAGGTTCTGCTTGAAGGGCGGGCCTGTCCGCCGGAGCGGGAGAAAGAACGGCGGGAAGAGCCCGGCAGGGAGCTTCTGGCCCGTTTGTCCGCGGCCGCCCGGAAATTCGACTCCAGCGGCGCCGAGGAGATTCTTGGGGAACTGGAACGGTATCGCTATGAGAAGGACGGGGATCTTATCCGCCGGCTGCGGGAACAGGCTGAGAATTTTGACTACGAAGCCATGCACAGGGGGCTGGAAGAATTCCTGGGTACCGGCAATTTTACTTTTACAAATTTTTCCAAGGGAAAAAACGCCTAGAAAATCATTGGGGGCCCTGCCGGGGATTGAATTTTTTGCAATTTTTGGGACGGCTGCAACCTTTTTCCGTTCCCGGGGTCATAAACCAGAAGGATTATACCAGCGAAATTTCAATTCAGTCTTGGAGGAACCCATGAGCGAATCTACACCCTGGGCTTTTTTGGACGCCTACCGTGGAAAGGACTTCAAGGGCCAGTGGCCCACCCTGCCGGAGATGTACCGGATCATCGTTTCCCGTTTTGGGGAGCGTTTCTGCTTTACGGTTTACGAACCCGATAGAATCAGCCTTAACTACCGGGAATCCCTTGAACGCATCGAGGCGGCGGCCCGCTGGCTCCATGCCAAAGGGATCCGCCGGGGCGATAAGGTGGCGCTGACGGGAAAAAATTCCCCCGAATGGGCGGTGGCCTATCTGGGGATTCTCTTTGCGGGGGCCGTGGTGGTTCCCATTGACTATCAGCTTAAAAACGACGAACTGGACCTGCTGATCAGGACTTCCGGGGCAAAAATTCTCTTTGTGGACGAAGAAAAATACGAACATTACCGGGCTCTGGGCTTGCCGAAGGAGCTGGTCTCCCTTAAAAAGGGGATTGGAACCTACCTCTACGACCTGGACGGCCCCCCGGCGGAAATTGAACAGGCCCGGGAAGAGGATTTGGCGGCGATTCTTTTTACTTCCGGCACAATGGGAAACCCCAAGGGGGTCATGCTGACTCATAAAAACCTGGTTTCCGACTGCTACCTGGCCCAGGGAACCCCCTTCCCCGTGTACCACACGGATGTGTTTTATGCCCTTTTGCCCCTGCACCACGCTTATACCATGCTGGCGGTGTTTATCGAAGTCATTTCCACCGGCGCGGAACTGGTGTTTGGGAAGAAGATGGTTACCCCCATCATCCTTAAGGAACTGAAACAGGGGAAAATTACGGTGTTCCTGGGGGTCCCCCTGCTCTTTAACAAACTGCTGGCGGGGATACTCCGGGGTATCCGGGCCAAGGGGCCCATCGTTTACGGGCTTATCAACGCCCTTATGGGCCTGTCCGGTTTTATCAAAAAAGTCTTCAAGGTAAACCCCGGTAAAAAGATCTTCCATGCGATTCTGGAACAGGCGTCCCTTTCCACCCTGCGGGTCTGTGTCTGCGGCGGCGGCCCCCTGGCGCCCAGCGTATTCAGAAAGTACAACCAGCTTGGCATTGACTTTGTCCAGGGTTACGGCCTTACGGAAACCAGCCCCATCATCAACCTGAACCCCACAACCCACTACAAGGAAGCCAGTGTCGGCAAGGTAGTCCCCCAGGCGGATATGAAGATACTCAATCCCGACGAGCGGGGTATTGGGGAGGTGATCGTCAAGGGTCCTATGGTGATGAAGGGTTACTACGAGATGCCCGAAGAAACCGCCGCGTCTTTTACCGCCGACGGGTACTTGAAAACCGGGGACCTTGGGTATCTGGACGATGAGCAGTACCTTTACCTTACGGGCCGGGCAAAGAACATGATTGTTACCGACGGGGGGAAAAACGTCTACCCCGAGGAGATTGAAAACGAATTCCAGCTCTTTGATGAAATCGAGCAAATTCTGGTCCGGGGCTTTGTGCGGGACAAGAAGATGAAGATCGAAGGTATCGAAGCCCTGGTTTATCCCAATTTTGAAGTTTTCAAAGATTCAGGCGGCGCCGTCAAGGGGAAGGAAGAAATTAAATCCCGAATCGAGGGTATTATTGCCGAGGTGAACCAGCGGCTCCTGTCCTACCAGAAAATTGAGCGGATTACCATCCTGGACGAGCCTATGGAGATGACCACCACCAAGAAGATAAAGCGGGACGCCGCATAACCGCAGGAGAGGCTGGAATGAAAAGAACCGTCAAGGTACAGGTAAAGGACGCTTCAATTGCTCTGGCCGCGGAAATTGTGTACGGCCACCGTCCCGCGTGGGGAAGCCTGAGCTACCGGCCCCTGACCCTGAGTTTTATGCGGCGCCGTGAGGGCGGGACTCTGCCCCTGATCGTGTGGCTATGCGGCGGGGGATTCACCGAGGTGGACCGGAACGTCTGGATTCCGGAATTGGTCTGGTTTGCCAAACGGGGCTACGCCGTTGCCAGTGTTGATTACAGTACCGCTTACCGTTCCCGGTTTCCGCAGTCCGTAGAGGATGTAAAGCTAGCGGTTCGTTTTCTCAAGGCCCGCGCTGCTGAATACGGCATCGATCCCGCACGGGTAGCCCTGATGGGGGAATCCGCCGGGGGCTATCTGGCTGCTCTCTGCGCCCTTACCCCGGGGGAATTTGATCCGGGGGGAGACTGCAAGGTACAGGCGGCGGTCCCCTGGTACCCCCCGGTGCGGATAGCGGAGATGCGGGCAAGCATTGATAAAACAACCCTGCCCCATGATATTGCCGCCTATGCCGATATTACCCGCTATGTTACGCCGGAAGCCCCTCCTTTCCTGATACTCCACGGAAGCGGGGACGATCTGGTGCCCCTTTCCCAGGGGGAATTGCTCTACGACGCCCTGCAACAGGCGGGGGCCGCCGCGGAGATGGTTGTGATTGAGGGGGCGGGGCATGGGGATATTGCCTTTGTGCAGGACGAGGTAAAAAAGATCATCCTTGACTTCCTGGATGCTAAACTCCGGGAAAAACGCCCGGAGTTTTAGAGGCCGCCCGGCCCAGGCGGTCGTTGATGGCCTCCCCCAGGGCCTCGGGGGGGGCTTTTTCCGCGTGAATACGGCGGAGCCCCAGCCGGTCCAGCCGGTGGAGGGCCTCGAAAAGATTGGCCGCCGCCTCCAGGCTGTCCCCCGTCCCGGACAGGATTTCCGGGGCGGTTCGGGGATACATTCCGTTCCGGGCCGCCCAGGATTCATAGGACCGCCGGCTGAAAAAGAGATAGCCCGCGCCGGCCTCGCAGGGCAGGGTTTCCCCGTAACCGTAGAGGAACAGAGGGGTCCGGGGCGCATAGTGGCTGGTGAGGAGTCCCGGTGAGCGTAGCTCACCGGGTGATCGCAGTTCACCGGGTGAGCCGGGTTCCGCCGGGGGCTGTCCGGGGGCCGGCAGGGGGCCCAGAAGGGCTTCAAGCCGCTCCCGGGAAAGACCGCCGGGGCGCAGAATCCGGGGCCCGCCGGCCGTCATGTCCAGGACCGTGGATTCCAGCCCCACGGCGGCGGGTCCGCCGTCAAGGATGATATTTACCCGGTCCCCCAACTGTTCCGCCACATGTTCCGCCCTGGTGGGGGAAAGGCAGCCGAAGCGGTTGGCGCTGGGGGCCGCCACCGCGCCGGTAGAACGCCGGATAAGCTGCTGCGCCGCGGGGTGGGCGGGAAAACGGACCGCCACGGTGGCAAGCCCGCTGGTGGCAAGATCCGGGACGGCCTTTTTTTTGGGGAGGACCAGAGTCAGGGGGCCGGGCCAGAATTCCGCCGTAAGCCGGGCCGTATCCTCCCGGTTCCGCGGGTCAAGGGCGGACAGGTCCGCCACATCTTCCAGGGTTTCAAGGCAGGCAATGTGGACAATCAGCGGGTCGAAGCGGGGACGCCCCTTGGCCCGGAATATCTCTGCCAGGGTCCGGGGATTAAACGCGTCCCCCCCCAGGCCGTAGACCGTTTCCGTGGGGAAGGCGGCAAGCTCCCCCCTGCGGAGGGCTTCCGCCGCCAGGTTAAGGGATTCTTCGGTTACAGGATAAATCATGGCGGATTCCGGCCCCGCTAAAGCCAGCGGCGAATTTTGAAGAATACCAGCATCCCCAGGGCGATGAGGATCATCACGGCCCAGACGATGGGGTAGGCCAAGGGGTACTCAAGTTCCGGCATGGCCTTAAAATTCATGCCGTAGACCCCCACAATAAAGGTAAGGGGGATAAAAATCGTAGAAATAATGGTGAGGACCTTCATGACATTGTTCAGCCGGTTTGACGCGGCGGAAAGGTTTACCTCGATAACCCCGGCGATAAGCTCCCGGTAAGTCTCCACGCTGTCCGCCGCCTGGATCACGTTGTCGTGGAGGTCCTTGAGGAAGGGAGCCAGTTCCACCGCCAGCCACTCCGAATCCAGGCGCATCATAACCTGGATGTTCTCCCGCAGGGGCAGCACCGCCCGCCGGATTCTTAAAAGATTCTGCTTTACCCTTTGAATATCGGGGATGATGTTTTGGTCCTTCTCGTTCATGGCCCGTTCTTCAAATTCCTCGATTTCCCCGCCGATATCGTCCAGGGAAACAAAGTACCGGTCCACCACGGCGTCCATGATGGCCCAGGCAAGATAGCCGGTTCCCGTGCGGCGGATCCTGCCGGCGTTGTTGAGGATCCGCTTCCTGATGCCGTCAAAATAATCGCCGGGCCTTTCCTGGAAACTGATCACCGTGTTTTCGCTTATCACCAGGGATATCTGCTCAAAATCAACCTCGTTTTTCCCCTCTGCCGGTTCGGTAACGATGGATTTCAAAACGATAAAAAGGTAGTCGTCAAATTCCTCTACCTTGGGACGGTGGTTGGTGTCCAGAATGTCTTCCACTGTCAGGGGGTGGATGCGGAAAGCATCCGCGATCCGGTTTACTTCGTCGGTCTTGTCAAGGCCGTCCATGTTGATCCAGGTGAGGCCCGCGGGATTCCTGTGGCGCAGCAGTTCCGTTACGGTTTGTTCTTTTTTGATCCAGGCCCCCGCCGGATCGTAGCCGATGATGGACAGATCCATGTCAGAGGGTCCCCGCGTAATCTTCGTACTGTTTGGTAAAGTGATCGATTTTCCGCCTTACCTTTTCCAGATGTTTCTGCATTTCCCGGA
>JAIRXT010000201.1 GCA_031268125.1 Treponema sp.
CCCGGACAAAACGCCGGGCAGGGCGCCGCGCAAGATACCGCGCGAAGCACTACACAAAACGCCGCCGGTCCCCGGCAGAACGGCGGCAAAGCGCCGCAGCCCCGGAACAAGGGCGGGAAGACAGGCGGCCGCAGACAGGGCGCTCCGGGGAACCAAGCCGGTACGGGAAGCCGGGTATCCGGGGCGGCCGTTCAAAACGGCAGACACCCCGCCCGGCAGGATCAGAACGCCGCCGGCCGGGAAACCCCCGCCGCCAAGACGGAGGCCGGCCCCCGGAAGGGAATCTTCGGCAAACTGCTTTCAATCTTCAAGCGAAAAGAGTAACACGGCCCCCCGTCGGCACCCGCCGCCGGGGCCTGTAACGGGTCAGGCCCGGCCTTTTACCAGGATTAGCTTCACCACTACCACGGCGGCTACCGCCCCCAGTGTGTCAGCAAGCCAGTCCGCCGCATTACAATCCCTGCCCGGAACAAAGTACTGGTGGACTTCGTCAATGACGCCGTAAAGCGACCCCAGCGCGGCAACAAGGACCGGGATTCTAAGCCCCGGACGCCGCCATGCCTCCCGGGAAAACCACAGGGCGATGGCGGCGGCCAGGGCAAAAAACGCCGCAAAGTGCTGGAATTTATCAAAGCCCAAAATCCCCTTGGGTTCGGGCAGTGTCGACTGGGACGAAAGGAACCAGATACCCGCCGCCACCGCCAAGGCGGGCAGCTTTAATGCCGGCTTAAAAAATGCCTTAAAAGATGATGTATTGATACGATCCCCCGCCTATTCAATAACCGTAAGTTCCCTGGGGAACGCGTGCAGCGGCTCGGGCCCGTCCGGCCCGGCAATCACCAGGTTTTCTATCCGCACCCCCAGCCGCCCGCTCAGGTAGATCCCCGGTTCAACGGAAAACACCATCCCCGGGGCAATGGGGGTAGTTTCCCCCCGGACTGCGGACGCCCCCTCGTGGGTGTCGATCCCCAGCCCGTGGCCGGTACGGTGGGTAAAATACGGCCCGTACCCCGCCTTCTCGATAACCCGCCGGGCGGCCAGGTCCACATCCCCCAGGGTATTCCCGGGCCGGGCGACGGCCTCCGCCGCCAGATGAGCCTCCAGAACAATGCGGTAGACCTTCTCAAATTCCGCGCCGGGCCTGCCAAAATGGAAAGTCCTGGTACAGTCCGTGTTGTAACCCTCCAGACGGCCGCCAAAATCCACCAGAAGCCCCTTCCCCTCTTCGATAACCGTCTGCCCGGTAACATGGTGGGGCGCCGCCCCGTTGGCCCCCACAGCCACAATAGCGTCCCAGGCCCTCACCCCGCCGGCCCCCAGCTCCGCCGCCAGGGTATCGCGGAACTGCGCCTCCGTCTTGCCCAGCCAGTACCTGCCCCTGCCGATAACCGCAGCCAGCGCCCGGTCCGATACCTTCGCCGCCCGCCGGATAAGCTCAAGCTCCGCAGGATCCTTAAAAAGCCGCAGCGGATCGGTAAGCACCGAACCCAGCACAAAGCTGCTGCGGGGAAACCGTTCCGCCAGAGGCAGGGAAAAAAACGCGGGAAGATGCGGCTCCAGGGCAATACGATCCGCAGCCCAGTTCCGCCGTTCAACCTCCCGTCCCAAAAGGGCAAACGGGTCCTCCCCGTCCTTCCAGAACACCTGATCATCCACCGGAAGCCCCGCCGCCTGATCCCGGTACAGCTCATTCGCCAGAACAAAACCCCCCGCCCCGCCGTCCGCAGGCCCCGGCAGAACCAGCAGAAACAGCCGCTCATCAGCGCCCACCGCATAGCCCGTAAGGTAAAACAGATTGGAAGAAGGACCGGCCAAAAAAAGGCCAATCCCCCGTTTTTTCATTTCCCTCCGTACCCTGTCCATGCGGGCACGAAAAACCGTGTTGTCCATACCTAAAAAATATCCGCAACCGCCCCGATTCAGCTAGAGGGGGGGGCTGTTACCGGGACCGGAGATTCGCAGCAGGACATTTTCCCTCCGCCCCCCCTTCACTCCAGCCTCCTCGTCCGGCGCAGCCGGACTACTGCGCCGGACTGCGGTGGCTTCCGCTACCCCCACCCCGGCGGAATCCCTCCGGCAGCCTCCGCCGATGCCCTGGACAACATCAGGATTGCCGGGAAGGCGGCGGCGGTGTATTATAAGACAAGGGGAAAGGTGCAAAAGGAAAATACCCTCATTGCCGTCAAAATCGTAGAAGATCGGGGTATCGAAAGGCCTGAAAGCCATTCCGGCGGGGGGGCTCGTGTAGATGGGGAAACATGAGAAATTTTTACAAAAAATCATTTCGGGACGGCAAGATGCAGCTATCAATTTTTCTGAAACGGTTGCCTTGTTGAACGCCCTCGGATTCTCCATGAGGAGAAACGGAAGTCATCATATATTCTACCGTGAAGGGGTAATGGAAATTATCAATATCCAGCCTGATGGTCCCAAAGCAAAACCATATCAGATTAAACAGATTAGGGAAATCGTATTAAAATATAGACTGGGGGCACAAGATGAATAAATACGAAATTATCATCTATTGGAGCGAGACAGACAACGCCTATGTCGCGGAAGTCCCCGAACTTGCCGGCTGCATGGCGGATGGAAAAACATACGCCGAAGCGCTTGGAAATGTCGAAATCATCATAGCGGAATGGATTGAAACAGCTCAATCTCTGGGGCGGGAAATTCCCAGCCCCCGTGGAAAACTAATGTATGCCTAAAAATTCGGTTCCGGCTGAAGCCACAGTTTACAACAGTATCCGCGCAACCCTGGTCAACGCACGGCAAAAAGTCTATACCGCCGTCAACTTTGCCATGGTGGAGGCGTATTGGGAAATTGGCCGCCAAATCATGGAAGCCCAGGACAACAACCCCCGTGCGGAATACGGGGCTCAGTTGTTAAAATATCTTTCAGGACGCTTAACTGATGAATTCGGCAAAGGGTTCGATGAAAGCAGTTTGCGGCGAATGCGGCAATTTTATCAGGTCTTCCCAATTCGTGCCACACTGTGGCACGAATTAAGCTGGTCCCACTACCGCCTGTTAATGAAAATCGACAATGCCGAACGCCGGGAATTTTACCTTAACGAATGTGCCGAAAGCAACTGGAGCGTCCGGCAGCTTGAACGGCAAATTACCACGTTTTATTACGAGCGGCTTTTAGCAACCCAAAAAGAGGGGAAAGAATCGGTCAGGAACGAAATTCAGAAAACGGAACCCAAAACAGACCCGGATTATATTCTGAAAGACCCATATATCCTGGAATTTTTGGATCTGAAAGAAAACAAAAGCTATCACGAAAGCGATCTGGAACAGGCTTTGATTGACAATCTTCAGGAATTCCTGCTTGAAATGGGCAAGGGCTTTTCCTTCGTCGCCCGTCAAAAGCGCATAACCATAGACGGCGA
Organism: Treponema sp.; assembly: GCA_031268125.1. Taxonomy (GTDB): domain Bacteria; phylum Spirochaetota; class Spirochaetia; order Treponematales; family Breznakiellaceae; genus JAISFT01. Next base: position 3,396 of record JAIRXT010000201.1, read on the forward strand.
CCATTATTATATCGACCTTGTTTTCTACAATTACATCCTTAAATGTTTTGTGGTGATAGATCTTAAAACCGGCAAACTGACCTACCAGGACATCGGCCAGATTGATTTTTATGTCCGTTATTTCGAGGAAAACATCAAACAAATTGATGACAACCCCACTATCGGCATTGTGCTCTGTTCAGAAAAAAACGACACCATGGTAAAATATTCGGTGCTTGCCGATAATGACCGCCTGTTTGCTTCCAAATACATGACATGGCTTCCGACAGAAGACGAACTCAAAAAAGAGCTTGAACGCGGGCGGCTCATGGCGGAAAGAACCCTGGGAGGGACCAATGACTAAAGCTAATATCGACCAACTTATCATCAATTCCCCCTGCAAGGGAACGGTACTGCAGAATCTGCCCGATCTTTTCCTTATGGAAAGCGGTAAAAGGGTTGCGTCCCGCGAAGACTGGAGGGAGCGGCGGGAGGAAATTAAAAAATCCGCCATTGGCCTTGGTTACGGCGGCATGCCTCCCAAACCCGATTCAACCGAAGGGGAGCTTCTTTCAGCCGGGCCGGGCCTGCAGACCTACCGGGTAATTGCCCGCTCCGGGGGAAGGGAACTCAGTTTTGAACTAAGGCTTTTTATCCCCCTTAGGGCCCGCGGAGACAGGGGGGAAAAATTCCCCGTCATCCTTGAGGGCGACGGCTGCTGGCACTGCCTTACCGGGCAGGTTATCGAAGACCTTAACCGCCGGGATATTATCGCCGCCCAGTTCAACAGAACCGCTGTGGTAAGGGATGTTGATGATAACCGTGAGGTATTAAAATCGCCGCTGTACCGGCTCTTTCCGGGTATCGAATCGGGAAGCCTTGCCGGTTGGGCCTGGGGATTCAGCCGTTCCATTGATGTTCTTGAAACCCTGCCCTTTGTGGATTCCGCCTGCATTGCCATTACCGGCCATTCCCGGGGAGGGAAGGCTGTCCTTGTCGCCGGCGCCGATGACGAGCGGCCTGCCATTGTGAACCCCAACTGCAGCGGGGCAGGGGGCGCCGGCTGCTGGCGCTATCATTTGGGGGATGATACAAACCGGAACGGCAGAAACGAATTCCTTTCGGACCTTCTTGCCAATTTTCCTAATTGGATGGGAAAGGGAATGGCGGAATTCCGTGATCATGAGGGGCGTATACCTTTTGATCAACATTACCTGAAAGCCCTGACTGCTCCCCGGTATTTCCTCCAGACCGACGGCCTCCTGGATTTTTGGGCCAATCCGCCCGGGAGTCACGCCACCCTTATGGCGGCCAGGGAGGTTTACCGTTTCCTTGGCGCGGGGGATCGTATCCTGGCCAATTACCGGAACGGCGGCCACGATCACGCTGCGGGGGACTTCGGCCTTCT
>JAIRXT010000213.1 GCA_031268125.1 Treponema sp.
GGGCCGGGAAATTGCCGGGTGAGGCTCTTGAACATCTTGACGGCTTTGTTCATCGTGGTCCTGATACTGTTGAGTACCCGGAATCCCTAAGGTCAGATTTTACCGTGACACAAAGGCCCTAACCGGTACCCAATACTATAACTGAAAAGGCGGCGCTTAAACATGGCCAGGGGAGACAGCACAAAATTAGCGGACAGAAACCGGAAAAAGTTACGGGAACCCGAAAACTACCGGGTAATTCTTTTGAACGATAACTACACCACGATGGATTTTGTGGTAGAAATTTTAATTTCCATTTTTCAAAAAAAAATAGAAGAAGCCAACAGAATCATGCTGGACGTACACCGCAAAGGACAGGGTCTTGTGGGTCTGTACCCCTGGGACATTGCCCAGACCAGGACGGAACAGGTCCACGCCGAAGCGGCAAAAAAAGGATTTCCCCTGCGCTGTATTGTGGAACAAGCCTAAGAAGTATAGCATAATCTACGGTGGGAGTAAAAATGAAAATCTCAGGTCATGTACAGGCGATTATCAACGCTGCTTATAATGAGGCTAAGGTGCGAAATCACGGGTACCTGACCCCGGAGCATGTCCTCTACGCGGCCCTGGCCTTCGAAGAGGTGCAGGGGATTTTGGGCGCCTGTGGAGCGAATCTGGCGGAAATTCGCAGCGGAATGGAAACTTATTTTGAACAAAAGGTCCCCATTATTGACGATACCGAGCCTACCCAGACCGTGGGTTTCCAGAGCGTTATCGAGCGGGCGGTGATGCAGAGTCAGTCATCCCAAAAAGATATGCTTGACGTGGCGGATATTCTGGTGTCCCTGTTTGACGAGGAACGGAACTACTGTTCCTATTATCTGAAAAAAGCCGGGGTTAAACGCCTGGAACTGCTTGATATTCTTTCCCACGGGTTTGACAGCGAGATTCCCCAAATTTTTGACTTCGGCAAGGGCCATCACGGGCACGAGGCGGAAGAGGGGGGGAAATATGAGGAGGACCCGGGGGAGACCCAAAAGGTCCGGGGGAACAAGCGGAGCGCCCTGGAACGCTACGCCACGGAACTTACCGCCCTGGCCCGGGAACACAAACTGGAACCGGTTATCGGCCGGGAGGCGGAACTGGACCGTACCATCCAGGTCCTCTGCCGCCGGCTCAAGAACAACCCGGTCCATGTAGGGGATTCGGGAGTGGGGAAAACCGCCATTACCGAGGGCCTGGCCCAGCGGATTGTTACGGGCAAGGTGCCCCCTACCTTAAAAGATTTTTTGATTTATTCCCTGGACATGGGGGCCCTGGTGGCGGGGACCAAGTACCGGGGGGATTTTGAGGAACGGGTCAAACGGGTAGTGGAGGAGATGTTGAAAAAGGAGCGGGCCATCCTTTTTATCGACGAGATTCACACCCTGGTGGGGGCCGGTTCGGTCTCCGGCGGGGCGCTGGACGCTTCCAACCTGTTAAAGCCCGCCCTAACCAGCGGCAAGATCCGCTGTATCGGTTCCACCACCCACGAGGAATATGGCAAATTTTTCGACAAAGACCGGGCCCTGTCCCGGCGTTTCCAGAAGATCGACATTGGCGAACCCAGTGAATCCGATGCCGTCAAGATACTCCGGGGGCTTAAAACAAAGTACGAGGAATACCACCACGTCCACTACAGCGACGAGGCGGTAGAAGGGGCCGTGCGGCTTTCCGCCCAGTTTATAACTGAGCGGCGGCTCCCCGACAAGGCTATCGATGTAATTGACGAAGCCGGGGCCTTCGCCCGGATAGAGGCCTACAAAAAAGACAAGGAACCGTCCGGCCCTTCGGCCGGAGAACCGGAGGGCGAAAAAAAACCGGACCATGCCGGTCCCGCATACTCCGGATTCGGCACAACTTCCCGTCCCAGCGTCCCCCCGGACACCATCCAGGAGGGAACCGTAGAAATTGTGGAGGTAGGCCTCCCGCTCATCGAAACCGTCGTTTCCCGGATTGCCCGGATCCCCGAGCGATCCGTGGGGCAGTCCGAAAAAGACAAACTGCGGGACCTGGAAAGCGTCTTACAAAGCCGGATCTTCGGCCAGGACGAGGCGGTACGTGCGGTAGTCCGGGCGGTCAAACGGGGCCGGGCGGGCTTCCGGGCGGAAGGCAAGCCGGTGGCCAACTTTCTCTTTGCGGGGCCCACGGGGGTGGGCAAAACCGAACTGGCCCGGCAGTTGGCCGATATTCTGGGAATCGTCATCCACCGCGTCGACATGAGCGAGTATCAGGAAAAACACACCGTGTCCCGGCTGGTGGGGGCTCCTCCCGGCTACGTGGGCTACGAGGAGGGAGGGCTTTTGACCGATGCGATCCGCAAACAGCCCCATGCGGTAGTTTTACTGGACGAGATTGAAAAGGCCCACCCGGATATTTACAACATTCTTTTGCAGATCATGGACTATGCCACGCTGACGGACAACAACGGCCGCAAGGCGGACTTCCGCAACGTGATCTTCATCATGACCAGCAACGCCGGGGCCAGGGACATCGGCAAGGGACTTATCGGCTTTGGGGAGCGCCGCGTGGACGAATCTGCGGTAAACGACGCGGTAGAGAAGACCTTTACCCCGGAATTCCGCAACCGCCTGGACGCGGTGGTCCGCTTCGGCCACCTTTCCCGGGAGGTTATGACCGGCATCATCAACAAGGAGCTGAACACCTTCAAGGCCCAACTGGCGGAAAAAAAGGTCCGGCTAGAAATAAGCGCCGCCTGTGTCGGCCGCCTGGCGGAAGACGGCTATAGCAGGGAGTTCGGCGCCCGGAACGCGGGGAGGCTTATCGAAGATAAGATCAAAGGCTTCTTTGTAGACCAGGTGCTCTTTGGGGACCTTAGCGCCGGAGGGGCGGCCCGGGTGGATTACCGGGACGGTGAATACAAACTGGACATTCTGGAATCCGCCCTTGGGGGGACCGCCGGGGATTCCTGGGATACGGAAGAACTCCTGGCGGCCGGAACCCTGCCCCAAGACGCCCTGGGAACGCCTGAAAGAATCAACTAGATGGGCCGTTCCCCCGGCCCCGATCCTTCCTTTCCCTACCTTGACGAAAATTGCCGTTACCGTTTCCCCGACCCGGCTTTTGCCCGGGGGGACATTGTCGCGGTAGGGGGGAACCTTTCGCCGGGGATGCTCCTTTCCGCCTACGAACAGGGGATCTTCCCCTGGTACAACCCGGAGGACCCCGTTATCTGGCAGTCCCCGGACCCGCGCTTTGTAGTCTTCCCGGAAAAACTCCACATCTCCGCCAGCATGGGGAAAATCTTCAGGCAGGGCACGTTCATTATCAGCTTTAACCGGGATTTCCCCGCAGTTATCCGGGGCTGCGCCGCCATAGACCGCCCCGGCCAGGGGGGTACCTGGATCAGCGGCGACATCATCAGCGCCTACACGGAACTCCACCGCCTGGGCTGGGTCCATTCGGCGGAAAGCTGGCAGGACGGGGAACTGGCCGGGGGCTGCTACGGCATCCGGCTGGGAAACGTCTTCTGCGGGGAATCCATGTTCGCCCGGCGCAGCAATGCGTCCAAGGCGGCCTTCCTCCGCCTGGCGCAGTACCTTTTTGACGACGGCGTCCGCTTCATCGACTGCCAGGTCCCCACGGAACATCTGCGCAGCCTGGGGGGCCAGGAACTGGGCAGGCGGGAATTCCTGGCCCTTCTTAACAAGACCCTGCGGTAGTAACGCTCATCAGCAATGCTGCGTTTACACAATTTTTCGATGGAAAAGGCGCCGGGGGTCTTGTCTAAACCTGACCCCC
>JAIRXT010000067.1 GCA_031268125.1 Treponema sp.
CGGCTGGTCTATGTTCCCCGGAGACGGCCTTACCATGAGTTTCGCCGAAGGTTATGTACTCTGCGCCCCGCCGGAACGGAGGGATGCGGCATGGACGCTCCTCAAAGAAATGTCTTCCCGGGAAAGCCAAATGGAACGGCTTCGTTTTTCGGGACAGCTTCCCTCCGCAATAGATTTGGAAATACCCCAGGACGTGCGGGATTCAATGCCCCTTGTTGCGGATATAGCCAATGCCATAGGCCGGGTAAAATATCACGGGGACACCTTCTCTGTGGTTGCCTACGCATCGGTTGTTGACGCTATGGGCCGGTATTATCCAGAACTTGCCGCCGGAACCTTGAGCCCCGCCCAAATGGCGGCAAAACTCGATGAAGCGGCGGCAGCCGCCCGTTAAAACCCTGCGGGATTTGCCGGTAACACGGCAGATCCCGGTCAAGAATCCGGCGCACTTTTTTCAAAATACGGATCGCCTGTTCCGGTTTTGATATTCCAACAGGGCCCCGTCAGGGCCCGTGAGGGGAAAAATTATGAAGGCAAAGAAAAGATGGATTGTCTTGTTCCTTGCTCCTGGTGTTTTACTGTTTCTGTTTGTATATTTTGTTTCTATCGTTAATGTTTTTGGGACATCCTTTACCCATTGGAGAATAGGGCAAAATATACGGTTTGCCGGCTTTACGAACTACGTATCCATGATCGGTTCCCAGCGGTTTCACAAGGCTCTTCAGAACAACCTTGTCTGGATACTCCTCCAGGCTACAATTCACGTGGCTATCGGCATTGTTTTTGCCCTGATAATGGCCAGGAAAAAATGGTACACAAAGGTAAGCAGAACAGTTTTTATGCTTCCCAACATCATTTCTACCGCGGCATTGGGTATGCTGTTTTTTAATATTTTTAACCCGATGTACGGGCCTGTAAATAAAATTATCCAGCTTCTTGGCAGCAAGAATTTCAATGTGAACTGGTACGCCAATCCCAATACTGCCTTTTTTGCCGTTACCATAACGTGGCTTCCCTTTGCGGCGATAGTCTCCATTCTGATTACTGCGGAGCTGGCCGCCATTCCCGAAGAAATATTCGAAGCCGCCACCATCGACGGCGTTACCGAATTCCAGATGAATTGGCTGATAAAACTCCCCATGATCAGAAACGCTATCGGCACGGGGACTATACTTGCGGCAACATCCATGCTCCAAAAAATGGACATTCTTATCATGACCTCCAACGGCGGGCCGGGGAATACGACCATGAATCTCCCTCTGCTTATCTATCTTACCGCCATGCAGGATAACAACTTTGGGCTGGCAAATGCCTACGGCGTTGTTCTTATTTTAATCGGTCTTGCCTCTATCGGCTTTATCAACAAAATCTACCGGATGAACGATCCGGTATGAAGAACTCCGCCGCAGAGCGGCTAAACTTGACCCACAACGTTCCACCGGGGCCGGGAAATTGCCGGAAAAACGCATGTAGAATCCGCCTTCGCTATTTTCATACGCTCCGGCGGGGAATTCCATATGTTTTTCCGGCCTTTTTCCCGGCCCCGGTTACACGACACGGGTCAAATTTAGCTTTATTGTGAGGAAGAGATATGTACAAGGTGTTACATTTGCTCCACAGCGCATTTGACCGGGTTAAATTGTGGGTCAAGTTTAGCGCAGAGCGGTCGGGGTTCTTCGTTCGAGAAGAAAAAGTCCTGCGGACTTTTTTCATTTTATACTGGGGGTCTAATACCCCGCCTTCGTTGGCAGGGAATTGAACCGCCCCAGAGGGGCGGGGTATTAGACCCCCTTCGAATAAACGCAAGGGGGCGCTTTTATGAAGAAAAAATCAACATTATTGGAAATTCCTGTTAGTCTTTTTGTTGTTCTGATTTTTGTAATTTCCGTTGTACCTTTTATTTGGGTTTTTCTGTCCTCGGTAAAAACAAACCGGGAAATACTTACCTTTTCTTTTGGATTTGGCAACGGTATCTACTGGCAAAATTACCGGAATGCGTTCAGAATTGCGCCCATTGCCCGGTATTTTGGGAACAGCATTTTTGTAACATTTTTTGGCATTGTTATCAATCTTTTGATAATGAGCATGTCGGCCTATGTGCTTGCCCGCGTGGAGTTCCGGTTAAAGGTGTTTTTCCGTATCCTCTTTTCGCTGGGACTGCTTATCCCCGGCGCAGCTTTGCTGCTTCCCCTTTACACCACGATTAAGACGGTGGGTCTGTATAACAACATGTGGGGCCTTATTCTTGTATACACGGCGTTTGGAATCCCCACATCGGTCTTTATCATGTCCAGTTATTTTTTGACAATCCCCAAGGAAATGGAAGAATCCGCCTATATTGACGGAGCAGGTTTTCTGCGGACTTACGGCGTTATCATTCTGCCCCTGGCCCGGCCCGCCTTTGCCACGGCAGGAATTATGCAATTCCTGCACTGCTGGAACGAATTCCAGTTCGCCTTAACCCTGACCACCGGCCACGAGGCCCGTACATTACCGGTTGCGCTGTACTATTTTAAAAGCGCGTTTGCCAGCGACTACGGCGCCATGTTTGCCGCTATCGTGCTGGTATCACTGCCCAGTATCATTGTTTATATCTGCCTGCAGGAACAGGTTGTTTCGGGCCTTGCGGCCGGATCGGTAAAAGGATAAAGAACCCGGCCCCGGTGGAGGGTCAAGTTTAGGCCGCCTAGCGGGCGGCCGGCGGGGGCCGTTTTTGCTGCTAACAGAGCCTGGTTCTTGCACCACCTTGTCCGCCAAATGAACGCCCGCATCTCCGCCCTGTCCCGTTTGTGTCGAAAAAACGACAGTTTGTGCTAAAACTGGCGCGTACTCAAAAATCATGAGAGAATGTGCCCGTGGTTGGAAAAAGAACCGCATATGTTATTTCGTAATACGAGGAGGAAGACAAAGTGCTTGATATTAATATCAGCGATGTTCTCAATGTTTTAAGGCTGTGCGCCCCTTATTTGATTGCTCTGGGTATTGTCGCCGTCGCGGCAGTAGCGGCTATCATCGCCGTCCGCAAAAAGCCGGGGGCCGTCAAGGGACTTATCCGGGGCCAGGCGGTAACGGCCATCGTGCTGGGGCTGGTTATCGTGGTTAACCTCATCTGCTTCGGCCCTATGGCAACCCTGCTCACCCTGGTTTCCGGCAAGGGAGTTATCGATGAGGCAACCAGCGAGGAAGCCAAGGCCCTTACCGAGCGGATCGCGGAAGAAGGGATCGTGCTCCTGGAGAACAAGGGCGGGCTTCTGCCCCTGAGCGGGTCCAGCCTGAACGTGTTCGGCTGGGCTTCCGTCAATCCCTGCTACGGCGGCACCGGCTCCGGCGCGTTGAACGCGGCGTATCCGGTGGTAAGCCTTCTGGAGGGCCTTGAAAACTCAGGCTTCACGCTGAACGCGGAGCTTTCCCGCTTTTATACCGCCTACCGTGCGGATCGTCCCGAAGTCGGTATGTGGGCGCAGGACTGGACCCTGCCGGAACCTCCCGCGGAGACCTACCCCGCGGCGCTGCTGGATAACGCCAAAAGGTTCTCCGGCACGGCCCTGGTGGTGATTACCCGTGTGGGCGGCGAAGGCGCGGACCTGCCCCGCGACTTGAGCGCGGTTACCTTTACCGGCAATTCCACCCGTTACCAGGAGTTTGGCGCCGGCGAGCACTACCTCGAACTCAGCAGGAGCGAGCGGGACCTTATCGACCTGGTGTGCACGAACTTTAACGACGTTATCGTGGTGTACAACGGGGCCAACGCCTTTGAGCTGGGCTTTGTGCAGGAATATCCGCAGATCAAAGGCGCCCTCTGGTGCCCCGGAACTGGGCAGACCGGCTTCAACGGGCTGGGGGCGATTCTCAGGGGCGCAGCCAATCCTTCGGGCAAAACCGCCGACACCTTTGTATACGACCTGGACAATACTCCCTGGTCCCGCAATATCGGCAATTTCATCTATGACAACATGGATGAATTCAGCGCGCCCGATGCCTTTGGCGGCTCTGCTCCTCTTATCCCCACTTTTGTGAACTATGTTGAAGGCATTTATGTAGGCTACCGGTTTTACGAAACCGCCGCCGAGGAAGGGCTTATCGACTACGGCAAAACCGTGCAGTACCCCTTTGGCTACGGCCTTTCTTACACAAGCTTCTCCCAGACGATGGGCGATCTGCGTATCGACGCGCAGGGAAACATCGCCTTTGACGTAACCGTAACCAACACGGGTTCCGTTGCCGGAAAAGACGTGGTGGAAGTGTACTCTACCCCGCCCTACACCAATGGCGGTATCGAGAAAGCCTCCGCCAACCTTGCGGCATTCGACAAGACCGGACTGCTCCGGCCCGGCGCATCGGAAACGGTGAGCATCCGTCTCAAGGCTGAAGACCTGGCATCCTATGACGAATCGGGCGAAGGCGCGTATATCCTGGAGGCGGGGAACTACCGGCTTTCGATCCGTGCCGACTCCCACACCGTCCTTGACGAGCGGACGTTTACGGTTGATTCAGACGTTGTGTACCGGGACGGCAGCAAGCGTTCCACCGATAAGGTTGTGGCGCAAAACCGCTTCTCGACCGCCCGCGGGGATGTTACCTATCTGTCCCGTGCAAATCACTTTGCCAACTATGCGGCCGCCACCGCCGCGCCTTCTTCCTATACCATGAGCGCCCGGGATAAGGCGTTGTTTATTGCCAACCCCAACTACGACCCGGCATCGCACAATAACCCCGCCGATGTCATGCCCGTTACCGGCGCAAAGAACAACCGGGTACTGGCAAGTCTGCGGGGCTTGAACTACGACGACCCCGCCTGGGAACCCCTGCTGGATCAACTGACCGTGCAGGACATGAACACCCTTATCTCCCTGGCCGGCTACCAGACCACCGCACTGTCCAGCGTGGACAAGTACGCCACCGTGGACTGCGACGGGCCTTCGTCCATCAACAACAACTTTACCGGGGTCGGTTCCATCGGCTTTCCGGCGGTTACGCTGCTTGCCTGCACCTGGAACCAGGATCTGGCCAGAGACTACGGCGAAAGCATCGGCAAGATGGCGAACGAGATGAACGTATCCGGCTGGTATGCCCCGGCCATGAACAACCACCGTTCCGCGTTTGCGGGCCGCAACTTTGAGTATTACTCCGAAGACGGCCTCCTGGCGGGAAAACTGGCGGCCCAGGCGGTAGCCGGCGCGGAAACGTACGGGGTCTACGCCTACATCAAGCACTACGCCCTGAACGACCAGGAACAAAACCGGGCCAATATGCTCGTTACCTGGTCCACCGAGCAGGCGATCCGGGAAATATACCTGCGGCCCTTTGAGCTGGCCGTAAAAGAAGGGAAGGCCAAGGCGGTTATGTCGGCCTTTAA
>JAIRXT010000074.1 GCA_031268125.1 Treponema sp.
GGCAAATCCAGGCCCTGGCGGCTCACGACAACCTCTTCCCCCGTTGTCTGCAGAACCACGCTTATCCGGGTCCGGCCCCCGGCAAACTGTTTCCCCGTTACGACGGCCGGAAAGGCCGGACCGGAAGGTTTTGCCGCGGCGGACCCCGTGAAGGGACTTAGACTTATCCATTCCGGGTGGACGGCGATCAGGCCGCCGGGGCCGCGGATGATGTTGGCGGTGCCCACAAAACGGGCCACAAAGCTGGTCCGGGGTTTATCGTAAATTTCTTCCGGGGCGCCGACCTGCTCAAAGGCCCCGTCCCGCATCACGACAATGCGGTCCGACATGGTAAGGGCCTCTTCCTGGTCGTGGGTAATGTAGATAAAACTGATCCCCAGCCGCTGCTGAAGCCCCTTAAGTTCAAGCTGCATCCGGCGGCGCAGTTGGAGATCCAGGGCCCCCAGGGGCTCGTCCAGAAGCAGGACCTTGGGCGAATTGACCAGGGCCCGGGCCACGGCGACCCGCTGTTTCTGCCCCCCCGATAATTCCGATGGCAGACGCCGCTCATAACCGGAAAGCCGGACCATCTCCAGGGCCGCCCGCACGGCCTCCTGTATCTCCCCCCGGGGCCGTTTTTTGATTTTAAGGCCGTAACCGATATTGGCGGCCACGTTCATGTGGGGAAAGAGGGCGTAGTTCTGGAACACCATGTTCACGTTCCGCCGGTTAGGCGGCAGGGCGCTTACATCGGCGCCTTCAAGAAAAACCCCGCCGGAATCAGCGGTTTCCAGCCCTGCGATGATTCTCAGGGTGGTGGTCTTGCCGCAGCCGGAAGGTCCCAGGAGCGTAACAAATTCCCCCGCCCCGACGGAAAGATCGATGCCCTTTAGCACAACCGTAGTCCCGAATTTCTTTGTTACGCCCTGCAGCCGCAGTAATTCATCCACGGGTCAGATACCCCATTCCGGCGTAGGCCAGAAAAGCCATGAGGGTCAAACACACGGTGTAGGGTAATTTGGTCCGGTAATAGATCATCGGGTTTATACCCAGCATGGGACCCTCGAAAAAAATATCCCCCAGGGCAATCTCGTTGCCGGCAAAACCTGCCGCACAGACCGCCCCCACAAAAAGGCCCGGATCCATCCCCATAGTCCGGCTTAGTTCCAGCGCAATGGGCATCCCCAGGGCGTACATAGCCCAGGGATTGTCAAAAAGGGCCCCCACCAGCGTACAGATGGCAAAGATCAGGGCCGGGAGAATCCACGTCTGCCCCCCAAACAGGTCCCGCACCGCCCCGTTAAGCCACAGGGAAAAACCAATCTCCTCTATACCGGCGGCAAAAGCGCTGGAAGCGACAAACATGACAACCGGGGCCAGCATGTTTTCAAATCCAAAAACGATATTGGAAAAAAACTGTTCGGGAGTCACGTAACGCTGGGAACAGTAAAGAATAAACGTAAAGATCAGCGTAATCACTATACCGTACAGCACGTCCACCGACAGAGAACCGGTTTCCAGAGTACCCGTTATGATCGAAGAACAGAGCAGAACCGTGATGGGAAGGATCAGGTTCATCAGCTTCCCCCGGTTTGAACTATCCCTGCCCTGGCCTACCGGGGTGCCTTCCGGCCACAGATTTCCCCCTTCTTTGACCCGGCGAATACCCTTCCTCAAGGCCCCCGCCGAAGGCAGCGCGCCAAGAATAAGAAGCACAATAAAAAACAGGGCGAAAAGGGCGGAAAAATTGTAGCGAATCGCCTGCATAAAGAGGCCCTTATCCCCCCCGGCGTTCACAATAACTTCCGTAAGGTAAAGCCCCGTAAGAGACAAGGGGCTGAGGATACACAGGGCCATAGGCGTCATCCCCAGCACAAAGGCCGATTTTTCCCGGGGAATCTTCTTCTGGTCCGAAAGGGGGGTAAAACAGGCGCCGTTGATAAGAACGCTCAAATATTCATCGATAGAGATAATAACCATGGAACAAAAGGCGGAAAAGAGAATCCCCCGGCCGGTTTTTATCCGTCTTTCGGCCGTATACTTGAGGGCGTTGATACTGCCGGATGCGGAAAACTGCCGGCTCAGGGCGCCCATAAGCACGATCATCAGGATGAGTCGTGAGTTATCGCCCAATGCGCCGGCTACGTGATCCATGTAAGTACCGACAAAACCCAGCCGGGACTGCATTATCGAAAGGTAGAGTCCCGACAGGACTATCGATTCCAGCGCCCGGCGGCTTATTACAATGTAGAGTACCAAAAAAATGATGGGGGAACAGAGCCACAGAGGGTGGGCCGCGGCCGCCAGATCCGGGGTAAAAAGGATAAGGTTAAGAAAGACAAAAAACACCAGGTAGTAATTGATAAACAGGGACAGGCCGCTATGGGACTTCCCCGCTGAGCCGGAACCCAGACCGCGGCGGGAATTGAGAATCTGGATCAGATTCTGGTACCGGTTTGACGCCTGGTCGTAGATGCTTTTTAGGAAAAGACCGTATATCCTGGGCTGGTTCCTGGTAAGGGTATGGAGTACCTTGGTACTGAGTTCATAGACCTGAACGGTCCCGTTGGCCTGGATGTCCGCCATCCGTTTGTCCCCGGTAAGGGCGGCGTATTCCCCAAAATAGCTCCCCGGTTCCAGCTCGTTCAGAATCAGGTCCTTCTTCCCCCGGACATAGGCCATGCCGGACTCGATAAAGTACATACCCCGGGAACTGTCCCCGGCCCGGCAGACATAACTGTTATGGGAGTATTCTTTGAGGACCAGATGGGACATTACATAGTCCAGCACCCGGTTGTCCGCGCCGGAATCCCCCAGTTTAAAAAAATTCTTGATGTATTCCCGGGTTATTGTTTGCGGCATACCAATATTCAGAACCCGGTAAACCGGCCTTTACCGGCCCAGCGCAGCATTAAAATTTTCCCAAATACGGCTGTGGGCGGCTTCCGCTTCTTCGCTCAAGTTCATCACAAGCTCGTAGTTCCCGAATTTGTTCACCGTCCGGCCGTTCCTTTCCTCCGTAGGCAGCAGTAAAAACGGCCGGTAATCGGGGTTTATGTAGGATTCCGAAGCGGAAAAGGTACAATAATAGCCCAAATACTCAAAACAGCGAGCCCCTCTGCGGGGTTCCATAATAGCGTTGAGAAACCAATGAGCGGCCTGGGAATTGGGGGCGTTGACGGGGATAAAGGCGGGCATAATTCCAAAACCAATCCCCTCCTTGGGGTAGACCATCTTGAGGTTCGGATTCCGAATCAGTGATTTGAACACCTGATCGGTGTACATCAAGGCCACGTCTATATCACCGGCCAGAATAAGTTTGTCAAGATCCACTTCCTGGATGGCGGCTATCTTCGGCGCCAGTTGAAGCAGTTTTTCCCCCGCTGCGTTAATAACCCGGGGGTCCATTTCGTTGTAACCGCTTCCCAGGGTTTTCAGGATCATACCGTTGATTACCCGGTAGTTGGCGGTGATTCCCAGCCGTTTTCCAAGGGCAGAATTAAAAAAATCGGAATAGCCCTTAATTTCGAAATTCAACTTTGCGGGGTTGTACACAATCGTTTGAATCCCCGCCCCATAGGGTACCGTGTATTCATCGGCCGGATCGTAGAACTGGTGCTGGTAAAAGGGGTTTACATTCTTTAAATTGGGGAGCAGTTTCCGGTCCAGCTTCCGGGCAAGACCTTCCATGATGGCGAATTCGACAATATAGTCATCGGCAATCACCAGATCGTAACCGGCCCCGTCGGCCATCTCCAGCTCTACCAGCATCTCCTCGTTGAACTCGAAGGTCTTAAGGACCACTTCAACGCCGGTTTCCCGGGTGAAATCATCGAAAATCTCCTGGGGGATCATCCCCTCCCATGTGTATATAACCAGTTGATTCGATTGGGCGGAAAGACCGACCAGAGATACCAACGACAGTAAAACCACGCAAAACCCAACTTTCTTCATGCAAATCTCCTCTATGACTTACTAAAACGCATCTCCCGCCGGGCAAAACCCGGCCCTTATTTTTGAAATTGCCTTGTTTTTCCGGAATCTGCCCGGAAAAACGCCGTATGTCAAGCAGAGCCTAACGATCAACGCTTTCGACCGTAACATCGGCATAGCCTCCGCGGACTATCCCCAGGGCCAGGGCCGCAGCCTGGGATATTTCGACAACGCTGTCCCGGGAAGCACGGACCCGGTTTTTTACCGTTACTATCACGCTGCGGCCGTTGGCCCGGTTGGTTATCTGTATTTTGCGGCCCATCGCTATAGAAGGATGCCCCGCCGTAAGCTCCGTACCGGAGGGCAGGATCACCGCCCGGCCGTTCTGCTGGAAATCGCGGAATCTGCTGCTGCTAGCCCGGGGAGCTTTGGCCACCGCCGTTACAACCATTTCTTCCAGGCGGACCGGTGTAAAGCCTATATCGTTCATTTCCAGCAGGGAAGCCGCATCGGGGGAAAGGTCCACAATCCAGCGGGTATCCTGGGGGATACGCCCTCCCACCTGCACCGTAACCTGTTTACCGTTGTTCAGATTGGTTACGACAAGCCGGGTCCCAAAAGGCAGGCTGGCATGGGAGGCAAAAAGGCCGGAACCCTCGTCATACCGGTATCCCATCCCTTCCGCCTTGAAGGGCTGCTGGGCAAAGACAAAAACCGCCGCTACAAAATATAACAACACGAAAGAAAATTTTTTTTTCACAACAATCTCCCTTCACTGCAGGGCAAATTCATCTTAAATATACAACCGGATACTGAATTTATCCAAGGTATCGGCCCTCCCCCGAAGGCGAAACCGCCGGCGCCGGGGAAAAATACATTTTTGAAGGCCCGCGGGTAAACAACACCGGGAAACAAACAGCGGCCAAAGCCGTCCTCTTTCCTCATAATCTGATAGGAAAAGTAATAAAAATAGGAAAATAAGTCAAGAGAGCCGGGAAGCGGCCAGCAATTCAAAGTATCAAAGTTTTTCTCCCCTCCTGAAAAGGACAAGATCGAATAGTTGTCCATAATCCTACATTTTTGTAGTTTTTATTCGAAAAATTCCATATCCTGGACGAGTCTTTTAAGTTCATGGGAAAATTTACATAAAAACATGAGAATTTGCGGCTGATACTTTGAATTGCTGGTCCTTTCCCCGTTCATCTTGCAAAAACCGTCCACAATTAAAACTTTCCGGTCAAAAACAATTTGCTTGACCCGGACGGCCCGGACCTCGCCTAGCCGCAATCCGCCGGAAAGGCATAGCAAAAAAAAGAGATAATACATCTCATTCGGGAAACTTTCCGGCCGGAAAAGCCGGTCTAATTCCGGCGTGGTAAAAATATCCGCCTTTTTGGA
>JAIRXT010000162.1 GCA_031268125.1 Treponema sp.
AAGGCGTTGCCCCCCACATTGAAAATATTGACGATCAGGGACACCCACATACCGGTCTTGCTGTCCCCCATACTGCGGAACAGGGCCGCCCCCGCGTTGTTCAGGGCCAGGAACGGGTAACTAAGGGCGGTAATGTAAAAGTAGATACGGGCATTTTTCATGATCTCCGGGTCGATATGGCCGTAGATTCCGTTGAGAATAGGCGAATTGGCCCCCAGGGCAAGGCCCGTAAGCAGGAAGGAAACCAGGGACACCGCATAGATAAGCTGTTTCGCCCCGTTGGAGGCGTTTTCCGGGTCCCTGCGGCCCAGGTACTGGCTTACCACCACCGCGCCCCCGGTGGTCAGGGCGGCAAAGACGTTGAGAAGCACCACGTTGATGGAGTCCACCAGCGAAACGCCCCCCAACGCCTCTTCCCCCAGCGTGGAAACCATAACCGTATCCACAATCCCCAAAAGCACATTGAGAAACTGATCGATGATAAGGGGCCAGATAAGCCGGAAAAGCTCCGCATTGGACCAGCGGACGGCGGGGAATTCGGCGGACAAACCGGCTGCAGAACACGGTTTTTGAAAAGGCATTTTAATTCTTAAACCCCCGGCGCTCCCCTTGTCAAGCAATTGTCTGAATCAGGTCAAAATACGGCGATGACATGGAATTCAGCATCGAGTCCCGTCTGAATTTAGGGACAAAAGTTGCTATCATGGTACCAAGAAATAATATGAGGAGGCAGATATGAAAGAAGTCAACGCGTTGAAAAAAACCATGCTGCGGGGCTTTAACACCTGGTACAATAACAATGTTCTCTCCCATGTGCTCCTGCCCGGCGGCATAGCCGTCAATCTGGGTTTTAAATTCTACAATACCGGGCAGGTACTCCGGGAGAGCCTTATCGGCCGGTTCGGCGGGCAGGTAGAGGAGATACACCCCGGTCCCCGTTCTTATGACGGAACCTATACGGAATTGACCCTCCGCTGCGCGGACCACGAGATTCTCGTCCAAAGCGCGGCCCGGGAAGAGAACCAGTACATCCTGGTAACGCCGGTCCGTACCACCGGGCGGCCCCCGGCTCTGCTGATCTCCGCGGCCGTCCTTTGGAACAAGCCCGGTTATGTGCAGATCGAAGGAGGGAGACTCCTGGCATGCACGCCGGACCGGAATATCGAGATCTTCTGCGATGGAAAGCCGGACCGCCAGATGAATACGGGCATCACCAATCCCTATATTTCGGCGGAACTATCCGGTCCCGCGGCGGTTTCCACGGATACAAGAAAGGGCGCGGCAGAACTACGGGGCCTTATGGAGGAGCAGAAGAAAAAGATTATCAAAGACTGCGCCGCATACGGGGATCTGGCAGAGGCCTACAACGCCATGCGGACCTGCCTTGCCTGGGATACCATCTACGAACCTGAAAAGGAGCAGATCTGTTCCCCCGTCTCCCGGCTGTGGAGCATCGGCTGGGGCGGTTATGTCCTCTTTGACTGGGATACATATTTTTCCGCCCTGATCGCCTCGACGGAAAACAGGGAACTGGCCTATGCCAACGCCATCGCCATCACCCATGAAAAAACCGAGGCGGGCTTTATCCCCAATTTCGGCGCCGCCGATGACTACAAAAGCCGGGACCGTTCCCAGCCTCCCGTCGGTTCCCTGGTGGTCCGGGAACTCTACCGGAAATTCCGGGAAAAATGGTTTGTGGAATACCTCTTTGACGATCTTCTCATCTGGAACCGCTGGTTTGCGGAACACCGCCGCCTCCCCGGCGGCCAGCTTTGCTGGGGGTCTGAACCCTTCAAGGACAGGCTGGGCCGCCACTGGGAAACCCACGGGGTCAACGAACTTCTTGGGGCTGCTCTGGAATCGGGGCTGGATAATTCACCCATGTACGACGGCATGCCCTTCAACAAAGATACCCATCTTATGGAACTGGCCGATGTGGGCCTTACGGGTTTGTATATTCTGGACTGCGAATGTCTTGCGGACTTAGCCGGT
Source organism: Treponema sp. (assembly GCA_031268125.1). Classification (GTDB taxonomy): domain Bacteria; phylum Spirochaetota; class Spirochaetia; order Treponematales; family Breznakiellaceae; genus JAISFT01. Next base: position 1,993 of record JAIRXT010000162.1, read on the forward strand.
CTGCTGGGAAGGGGGGAGGGTGCGGAACTGCGGGAACGGGCGGAAAAGTCGAAGGATGGCCTTGAAGAAATGTGGGACGAAGAATTCGGCCTGTACTGCAACAAACGGAGCGATACCGGCGCGTTTAGCCGCCGTATTTCCGCGACCAACTTTTACGCCCTCTTTTCCGACAGGGTTTCCGGGGAGCGTTTCGCAAGAATGATGCGGGAGCATTTTTTCAACCCCAAAGAATTTTTCGGCGAATATATTCTTCCCATGATTGCCCGTAACGATCCCGCCTACGGGGATCAGGATTACTGGCGGGGCCGGATCTGGGCGCCCACTAACTTTCTGAGCTACCTTGCCCTGCGCCGGCGGGGGCTTGAGGAACCCTGCAGGGTCCTGGCGGAAAAGAGCCGGGACCTTATCATGAAGGAATGGCAGGAAAAGGGGCATGTCCACGAGAATTTTAACGGCGATACGGGGGAAGGTTGCGATGTACGCAACAGCGATAAATTCTACCACTGGGGGGGGCTCCTGTCCTATATCGCCCTTATGGAAGGAGGATTCGTCGACGGCCCCGAAAAGCCCCTGTAGCCCTTACCACAGGTAGAGTTTCCCCCGGTCCGGTATGAAACCCGCTTCGATAAAACAGGGACCGTAGGGGGAAGCGGCTGCGGCGCTTCCGTTGATGGCCTCTATGACCAGCTTTTTTTCCGGGTCAACATGCCGCCGCCGGGGCTCTTTGACAAGGGCCGCCAGTCCCTCCAGGGCGGAATCTTCCGGGGGGATAAAGATTCCCAGCTCTCTGCCGTTCCGCTTTGATACGGCGATAAGGGCGGCTCCCCGGTAGTAAAGCCGGTTCCGGGGGGAACGGGCGGGGAGCCGGGGATCGAGGCCTTCGACCGCAAGGCCCGCGGGGCTGGCGGGATCCGCCGCGTTCATCTGGAAGAGGGGAATTCCGCCCGCCTGAAGCTCCGGCTTGCGCTCATTCCCCATGCCCGCCAGGGCCTCCGCTTCTTCCAGTTCCCGCAGGATGGCGGGGGAGGCGAATTGCAGGGAATTGATGCCGGAGAAAAAGCGGCCCGCCGTCAATTCCCCTGCCAGTTCCATCCGCCTGATAGCGGGGAGGAGCCGGGTCCAGGAAAGGGGACCTGCGGAGCCGCGGGCGCCGCCGTTTTCCCGTTCCAGTAAAGGCCGGCAGAGGATTCCCCAGCGGCGGAGCAGGAGCCGTACCCGGTCCCGGTCCAGTTCTTCCTGGTACCAGGGGTCCTCCGCCTCGGGAAAGGCCTCCCGGTCCAGGGAAAACCAGTGGCCCGGCAGGGGAGGGCCCTGTCTCCAGCGATTGCGGGCTGCAAGGGCCGGGGGAATGCGGCGGTACGGGGAGCCCGGAACCGCAGTCTCGCCGGTGTTGTCGTCTATACGGCTGTCTTCCTCCGTAATGCCCCGCCGCAGGGCCTCCCAGGAATCCGAACTGAGCCGGCCCTCCCATACCCGTTTCCGGAGAACGGGAATAAGGTTCCGGTCCCCCAGCCCCGCGGCGTCCTTAATCTCCCAGTAGCTGCGGGGGACGTCAAAAAAACCCGGCCTGTCAAAGGGCGGGACGGCTTTTTCCCCGCCGGTTTCTCCCGGCCCTTCCCCGCTGGCCCCCTCCTGGGCGAAGATCAAGTCCAGGTCTTCGGGACGGCAAAAACCGGCCCGGTTCCGGCCCGCCCCGTACCAGAGAATCCGTCCCTCCCGCAGTTCCGTTTCCAGGTCCTCGCTCCGGTAGTTTTCCCGCCGGGCGGGGAGAATCTCCGTCTCCCAAAGCTTCACCGGCAGTTCAAGGCCCGCAGCCCAGTCCCCCAGCCCCGCGGCCTGGGTCCGAAGGCCGAAGGACCAGCCCTGCCGCAGGGCAAGGAAGACGGCCAGAAGGGACGCCGGCCGTTCCTTAATCTCCGGCCTTGCTCCGGCCCGCTTAAGCCTGAGCAGAAGGTCCAGATTTTCCGCATCGCAGACCAGATCGGTCCCCAAACCTTCTACCGTTACCGGGCGAATCAGGCCGGCATCTTCCCGGGTCAGGGCATCCTCAAGCTCCGCCGGTTCCAGGCCGAAGACGGCGCCGATCCGGGGCAGCGGAACCGGCCCCTGGAAGCGGAACCACTGGCACAGGGCCCCCCCGCCGAGCCCTTCAAGCCAGGATTCCTCCCATTCCCGGTGTACCACCGAGACCAGGGCGGCCCCCGGCCGCTTGAGGAAACGGAGCCTCCCTCCCAGATCGGGGTCCTGCTTCAGTTCCTCCAAAAGAGGGGAGGGGAGGGCCCCGAGCAGGACCTCCCATTCGTCGGCGGGGACGGCGATCCGCTCTTTGACCCATTCGGCCAGGGAACGGCCCTCTTCCGGGGCCCAGCCGGGCAATTCCCGCCGCAGCCGGGCGGCAAAATCCGCCGCCAGTTCACCGGGAATGACCGGCCGCAGGGCGGGGTCCCCCAGAGCTTCGGCAATGGCCCGGTCCGAAAGAGAAGTCCGGGGGCGCAGGTCCCGCCGTTCATCCCCTTCGTAGAGCAGGGCGTTGGTTTCCTGCCAGATGATACTCCGGGCAAACGGGCTTCCGGCCGCGGTCTGAAAAAAGGAGAAGCCCAGCGCCCCGGTTTCCAGGGCTCCGATTAAGTTACGGAAACCTTCCATGTCGAAGTCGTCCTGCAGGCAGCTTCGCCAGGCTTCGGCGATGAGCGGGAAGCCGCCGAGATTTCCGTCCCCTTCCGCCGAAGCCCCCGGCAGGACCGCATCGTAAAGACGCTTGGAACGCTGCCGGGTGATCCACAGGGGGCTGCGCTTCCCGAATCCCGCCCGGGGGAGCATAAGGCTCCGTTCCGCCGCCTCCCTAAAGGCCGCCCCAAAACGGCTGCCGGATTCCAGCCGCCGCCGGAACTGCCGTTCTCCCCGGCTAAGACCAGCGCCCCCGTTCAGGGACAAAAGCACGCCGCCCACCAGTTTTTCTATGTCCGCCGGACCCTGCCCGTCCAGGCTGGGAAACAGCAGAAGAATCGTGTTGTTGTCGGAAAAGGAATCCACCCGCCCGCCGCAGCGGTCCTCCAGTTCCTGGGCGAGGGCCAGGGCCAGGGGATAATTCACCGCCCCGCCCCGGAAGCTGTGGATCAGCACCCGGAAGAGCCCCCGCCCTCCGTCCTCCCTGATGATCTCACCGCCAATGGAGGAACTTCCCGGCAGGGGGCTGCCCCCCTGGGCCCTCTGCTGGGAGGCCAGATAGCGGTTAAGACGCCCCAGGGCGGGGGCGGAAAATTCCGGCAGCAGATCCGCAGAGAGTTCTCCCCGGACCCTAAACAGGTCAAGGATCTTCAGGATGTACCGGGAAAGGAGGGAACTGCGGAACTGCGGTTCCGCCCGCCAAAAGGGTATAAAGGCGGAGTCAAATTCCGCCGGAACCACCTCCACCGCCTCGTCTCCGATGGCGGTAATCCGCCAGGAACGGTTCCCCAGGTTAAAACAGTCTCCGATGCGCCGCTCCCAGACGAATTCTTCGTCCAGTTCCCCAATCTTCCCCTGTCCCCCGGCCGGTCTCATGGCGTAAAGCCCGCGGCTGGGAATCACCCCGCCGGAGGAGTAGAGCAGAATCCGGGTTCCCGGCGCAGCGGACAGTGAACCGCTGGCCCGGTCCCAGTAGATCCGGGGTTTAAGTTCCCGCAGCCTCAATATCCCGCCGCCGTCCCTGCCGGGCTTCCCGCCGTAACCCCCGTAACCGGAAAGCATGGCAACGACCCGGTCATAAACCGCCCGGTCAAGATTCCTGAACACATAGAATCCCCGGATCAGGCCGTAAAGCCCGTCGATGCTGCGCTCCTCCTCAACCAGCAGGGCCAGAATAATCTGGGCCAAAATATCCAGGGGATTTTCGATGGGCCGGATCTCCTCAATTTCCCGCTCCCGGATACCCAGGGCCAGTGCCGCCGCGGGGAGCAGATCGGAGACCCGTAGCGGCATAAGCCTTCCCCGGCTGGTCTGCCCCACCCCGTGGCCGGACCGGCCGATACGCTGGAGGGCCGACGAAACCGATGCGGGAGCCCCCGCCAGGATCACTTCGTCAACAGAACCTATATCAATCCCCAGTTCCATGGACGATGTGGCCGCCACACAGGGGATTCTCCCCTCCGCCAGCCCCAGTTCCGCCGCCTGCCTTAGTTCCTTGGAAAGACTCCCATGGTGGGCAAAGGAAACGGGCCGGCCCGCGGCCTGGTTGACGGCGCGGCTCAGGCTTTCCGCCTCCCGCCGGGAACCGGTAAAGACCAGGGTACTCCGGTTTGCCTCCACCCGGCGGAGAATCCGTTCCGCCGCGGAAAATATGCCGCCGGGGGGTAAGGCCGGGGCCTCGTCCTCCGGTTCTTCCACCGTAAAGCTGATCTGCTTTTCCACCGGAGGGGCGGCAATACGGACCGGCCGCCGTTCCCAGGTTTCCCCGTTTTTCCGCGTTGTTTTCAGGAGTCCCCCCAGAAATTCCGCCGCAGCCTCCGCCGGATTCACCGTGGCGGAAAGACCGATCCGCTGGAATTCCCCCCCATTGTTAATAAGGGTAAGCCGGTCCGCCTGGCAGCACAAAAAACTCCCCCGTTTAGTCCCCAGGACGCTGTGAATCTCGTCCAGGATAAGACAGCGCAGGGCGGCAAGGACTTCCCGGCCCCGGGGATTGAGAAGAAGGATGCCCAGACTTTCCGGGGTAGTTACCAAAATGGACGGAGGGCGGCGGTAAAAGCGCCGCCGTTCCTGCTGGGAAGTATCCCCGGACCGGGTTTCCACGGTGATGGGAGGAAAGCTCTCCCCGGCTTCCTCAAAGACCCCCCGAATCTCCGCCAGGGGTTCCAGCAGATTCCGCCGTATGTCTTCGTTCAGGGCCTTGAGGGGGGAAATATAGAGGACCGACAGCCTCGCCGGGTCGTAGTCCCCCCGGCAAAACCGCGAAATGGCGGAAAGAAAACTGGTAAGAGTCTTGCCGCTTCCCGTGGGGGCCAGGGCCAGCACATGGCAGCCCTCCTCGATAAGGGGCCAGGCGGCTTCCTGTATGGCCGTGGGTTTCCCGTAGCGCCCGGTGAACCAGCCGTTTATCAGGGGATGAAAGGGAAGCTCCCCCGCATTCCCGCCCATCAGCCTTCCCGGCCGGCACGGAAACAGCGAAGACGGTGTCCCGTTCCAATCTCCCTCATTTCGGGATGTTCCGCAAAACACCGTTCCTCCGCCAGAGCGCAGCGGGGGGCAAAGGGACAACCTTCCCCGCCGTCCGCCGCAAAGCCCGCCGGGGGAGGGACGGCCGGAGGGGAAGTTCCCGGCCCGGAGAAGCCCTTATCCCCGCTTACCGAAGAAAACAAAAGCCGGGTATAAGGGTGCCGGGCCTCCCGGTACAGATCCGCCGCCGGGGCCTCCTCCGCCAGTTCCCCCTGGTACATTACCCCGATACGGTCGCAAAAATAACAGGCAACTCTAAGATCGTGGGCAATAAAGAGGAACGAAATCCCCCGTTTGTCCCGAATGTCCAGAAGCAGATTCAAAATCTGGCCCTGGATCGAGACATCCAGGGCGCTTACCACCTCGTCGCAGATTAAAAGCTCCGGCTGCATCAAAAGCCCCCGGGCAATGGAGATCCGCTGCCGCTGCCCGCCGGAAAATTCAGAAGGCCGTTTTTCCAGGTCCTCCGGGGAAAGCCCCGCCTCCACAAGTATATGGGCGGCCTCCTCCCGGGCCTGTTTTTCCCCCGGAAAGCGGGAAGAATGGCGGTAGCCGGAGACCAGTACGTCGTAGACCGGCATCCGGGGGTTCAGCGAGCGGGCGGGGTCCTGAAAAACGTACTTTACCCGTTCCCGGTAATCCTTAAGGGCCCTGCCGGAAAGACTGCGGACATCCTCATCCCGGCAGCGAATGGTTCCCCCGTCAGCCTCGTACATCCGTACCAAAAGCCGGGCCGTCGTCGTCTTGCCGCAGCCGGATTCCCCGGCCAGGCCGTAGGTTTCATTCTCCCCAATGGAAAACGAAACTCCGTTCACCGCATGGACAAAGCGGCCGAAGCGGGCGAAAAAACCCGCCTCCAGATTAAAGCTCTTCCGCAAATTTTCTACAGAAATAACCGGCATGTCTTTATTCTACCACCAACGGAGGCGCCCCGCGCCCGGTTTTGTACTTTTTTTTGAAAATTTGTTGATACCGATCCAATCCCAAAACTCGGTTAGTTACAGAAACAGCAGGGCCGCGGAGATAACCGTCATCACATACACAATGGTCCGGTACAGCGGCTCGGAGACCCTTTTAACCACCAAAATCCCCAGGACCGCCCCCGCAAGAATAAAGGGAATCATCGTAATATCAAACAAAAGACCTTCCGCCGTAATGTTACGCCACACAAAATGCTGCAGGGGGATCTTCAGGTAATTCACAATCATAAAAAACCAGGCAGCGGTCCCCACAAAACTCGCCTTGGGCAGCCTGACCGAAAGGAGGAACACCGACATGATAGGCCCTGCGGCGTTCCCGATCATCGTTGAAAAACCCCCCAGGACCCCGAAAACGGCGGAGAACCACCATTGTCCCGGCGCGGGGGCGTCTTTTCCCCGCCGGTCGTTCCAGAACATCACTCCCAGGCCCGCCAG